>DAIQQT010000067.1:0-9499 GCA_036786685.1 Trichlorobacter sp. | reverse complement strand
GATCACCCGGTTCTTTCAGACCATGCAGGCCAACCCCATGCACAATAACGGTCTGACCATCATCCTCAATCGGCACCCCCATACTACGAAAGGCCTTCATGGTTGAGAAGTTATCCTCACCCCTCAGAAAATTACTGATACGGGTTGTCCCCTGGGCCAGAGAACCCAGCATGATTGAACGGTGGGAGATAGACTTATCACCAGGGACAGTAAGTTCTCCCTGCAGTTTCTGGACAGGTGCAACGGTTATCGGTTGTGCATGTTCGTGCATAGTCACCTCAAGGGGCACCATCCCCCGGTAATAATCAGATTATTTCATCTCTCAGACGTTTGGATGTGGTGAAATAGTTTTCAAGCCAGACACCATCACCTGCAGCAACTTTTTCCTTTAAGGCAGCAAACTCCTGCTGGTAGCGATCAAGTACTGACAGAAGCGGCAGGCGGTTCATCAGGGCAATATCACGCCACATGGAAGGATCAGACGAGGCTATCCGGGTAAAATCACGAAACCCGCCAGCTGAGAAAGCCAGGATATTCTCTTCTTCTTCAGCTGATCGATCAACCGCATGCACCAACGCATAGGCAACCATGTGAGGCAGGTGGGACACCGCAGCAAAAACCCGGTCATGGGTCAACGGTTCCATGCTCTCAACCCTGCTGCCTGCTGCTTCCCAAAGACGTTGTACCAGTTCAAGGGCCTGTTGATTGGTACGAGCGGTGGGAGTAAGGATACAGCGCCGCCCCTGAAACAGTGTGGCAAACGAGGCTTTTGCACCGGAATGTTCCGTACCGGCAATCGGGTGTCCACCAACAAAGTGACAACCTTCAGGCATCAGTAGTTCGCAGGCAGCCACCAGCTCATCCTTGACGCTACCTCCATCAGTTACCACACAACCAGCAGACAGATACGGGACACAGGCAGCTACAGCTGCAGTCATTGCCCGCACAGGAACCGCTAGAAACACGACATCGGCAGATGCGACTGCAGCGGCATAATCAGTTGCAATCTCGTCAACAACCCCCAGCTGCAGCGCTTCAGCCAGGTTCGCAGTATCAAGGTCGAAACCGATCACCCGCTGTACAGCTCCTGCGGCCTTCAAGGCCCTGCTAAAGGAACCGCCGATCAGTCCTACTCCAATGACAGCAACTGTCTTGATCATCAACGTGCCTTTGGATAAGAACCGAGAATCTTTAAAAACTGACAGAAGCCCCGTAACTCTTCAATGGCCTCACCAACCGGTGCTTCAGAGACATGGCCTGACATATCCAGAAAAAAGATATACTCCCAGGCCTTGGTTTTGACCGGTCGGGATTCAATCTTGGAAAGGTTGACCCCGCGCCGGGCAAACGGTTCAAGCATCCGGTAGAGGATACCCGGCTCATCCTTGACCGAAAACAGGATCGAAGTCTTGTCATTTCCGGAAGGCTCTGCCAGCTTGCGCGATACCACGATAAAACGGGTAAAGTTGTTAACCTGGTCCTCTATGCGGGAACGGACTACCTTCAGACCGTAATGCTCAGCGGCAGAACAACCTGCAATGGCAGCTGCGTTCAGATCCTCAGATACAATCTGGGCTGCCAGGGCAGTTGATGCGACATCCACCAGAGGCACGTTTGGCAGGTTTTCCTCAAGCCAATGACGGCACTGTGCCAATGCCTGGGGGTGGGAATAAACCTTGCGGATATCCTCCACACGACCGGTACGGGAGAGCAGGTCATGGGAGACTTCAAGCAGCACTTCCGCGGTGATCTTAAGGTCACTTTCCACAAACATATCAAGGGTATGAGAGACCATTCCCTCGGTGGAATTTTCAACCGGCACCACACCGTACAACGCCCTGCCCTTTTCCACCTCCTCAAAAACCGTTGGAATTGATTTCTGGGGAACCAGCTGGGCTGATAAACCGAACTGTTGCATAGCCGCCATATGGGTAAAGGTTGCCATTGGTCCTAAAAAAGCCACCTTTACCGGTGATTCCAATGCCAGACAGGCCGACATGATCTCACGAAAGATGCTGCGAAAGGCCTCTTCAGGCAAGGGTCCCTGATTTAAACGGGCAACCCGCTCATGAACCTCACGTTCACGGCTTGGCACGTGAAAATCACGGTCCTGACCTGCCTTAAGCCTGCCAACATCAGAGGCTACTCTGGCGCGCTGATTCAATAACTCCACCAGACGGCTATCAATCTGGTCTATCTCACCACGCAACTGTTCAAGGCTTTGGGTCTTTGACATGGGAACTCTTCCGAAACCGGCATTGGTATGATTTTGGGATTGCAAACATAGTGGATAGCAGGGTAAAAGGCAACTTTTTTTGCCCTGAAAATCAAGCTTGCAATACGACATAAACACAAAAGCTATTATCATTTATTGCCTGTTGACGTCTTGCATTACATCAAAGGCCGGTTATACTTACTTCCGTAAGTACCGCATTGGCATAGAATAACGAGGCCATCGAATGCAAACAATCTTTAGCGATCAGAATGACGAGAGATTATCCCGCTCAATAGAGGGATCTTTAAGCCTGATGCCGCTTGCAGATCTTATCCAATGGATTGAAACATCAAAGAAATCCGGCACGTTAAGAGCATCACATGAAGACTGCACGCGTCGTTTTTACTTTCAAAATGGCCGATTGATCTTTGTCTGGTGCGATCGGGATGGCGAGCGGCTCTATGAAGCAATCCGAGACCAATTCGGGATTACCATGGATAAAATCCTGGATGCGCTGAATCAGGCAGAACAGCTTGGAATATCATTTGTAGGACTTTTATCAAGCGAGGAGGGCATTCCACTTGAACGTCTGGGGGGACTCATCAGCACCTTGTCTGAAAGATCACTAACCACCTCTCTGGGCTGGCGAGCAGGGCATTTCCGGTTCAATGAGTTTCTTCCTGCAGCGGTCCTCTGTGGACCGGTCAATATAAAACCGACCCAGGTACTGCTGGATTCCACCGTTCAGATTGATGAAGCCCGCTTTACCGACCAGTCCAACCTTGACCCTGTTTTGAATGAAGTCTACGAGTTGATTCGCAAAGGAGCTCTTGATATCCCCCCTTTACCGAGTGAGATGCAGATACTCATGGACAAGATCAACAATCCGACTCTTACAATTGACCAGGTTGTTGAATGTCTGACAGACCCATTGCTGGTTTCAAAGATTCTGAGAGTATGTAATTCATCTTTCTATGGCAGACGGGGTAAAGTTGATACCCTGCGGGATGCGGTGGTGTATATGGGGCTCAAATCCTTGATGAGCATTGTTACGGTCAATGCACTCAGCGGCTTTGCTCCCCAGCATGCCGAGCAGATTGAACAGATTCTGCACCACTCCATGATGGTGGGGATGATTGCAAAACAGCTGGCCCGCGACATGGGCGGTAACCATGATCAGGCCTTTGTCTGCGGATTACTGCACGATATTGGCTGGATTGCTATGCTGGAAATGCTTTCCAAGTATGATCTGGATAAGGAGAAGCGGGACCAGCTCATGCATGAGCATCATGCAACGCTTGGAGCACTGGTCGCAAAAAAATGGAATTTTTCAGAAGAGATTCAAGAAGTTATAAAGTGCCACCACCATCCTGACAAGGCACATAACTACAAAAACCTGGTTCAGACAATCTACCTGTCAGACCAGCTTGCAAAAAATGAACAGCCCCTGCCTGATGATGTTATTTCAGCACTATCATTACACCACGAAGACTGGACTGCTCCGTTTGCCGATCATCTTGATGAGTTGGATCAGGAGATCAACAGTATCCTGTCCCCTTACTAGACCAGCCCGTCAACTTATGACTTCAGAGTCAGCCATAAATTGAATCAACCGTCTGCTTGACCTGCTGAACCAGCTCCGACAAAGAAGAGCGAAAATCTGCCAGACGCTTTACACCAAGTTTGGTTAGCTGCCGTTCAAGTTCAAGCATATCAGCGCCATACACCTCACCTTCACGCTGATCAGCGTTCTCATATTTACAGCAAAAACCAACATTCAGGCAAATTTGATCAGAAATATGAATCAGCTGGGTCAAGGGAGACATGTTTTCTGACTGATTCCCATGATGATGCCGAATGACATCAACATACGCCTCAGGAAAGCGCCACTGTTCTGCCAGCAACCCGCCTACTTCGGCATGGCTGGTGCCAAACACCTCCATTTCCGCATGATACAGATCCAACTCCCGCTCACGTGCAAGAACCAGTACACGGGTAAATTCATCCCTGCGCTGCTGGCTGAGAATGACTTCACCAATATCATGTAAAATACCGGCAATATAGGCCTGATCCTGTGGAATTGTGTCACTGTAGGATGCCAATTTTTTCGCAACCAGACCAACGCCAAAGGCATGTTCCCAGCAAAGTTGCATGTTAAGTGGGCTACGGCTCTGGGAATCAGTCAGTTCCAGAAAGCAGGAAGTCAGAATAATTTCAAACACCCGTTGCGGCCCCAAGTAAATCAGGGCCTGACGTACCGAATCAATCTCCTGCAATAATTTATAAAGTGGGGAATTAACAATTCTGATGATACGCGCAGCCATTACCTGGTCAGACAACAGGATGTCCGCCACCTCTCCCATATCAACTTCAGATTCATTTAACAGTTGTATGGCACGCGAAGCAGCAGCAGGTACGGTGGGAAGTACTTTGAAGGTTTTCATTATGGTTTGTGCTGTAGCTAGCGGGGTTAAGCCTGTTAACATCGGTAAACTCCTGAAACCAAGTAAATCGGTATATAAAGTTTGTGCACTATAGCAGATGGATACAGCTATTGAAAAGAGTAGTTTCGCTCCTTGACAGTCACTATTCCGTCGCGTAGGGTGCTACTTTGATTAAAAAAGTGGAATCCAAACCACTTTTGCTGCATAAATAAGCATTATCTATTCAAGAAAGGCTGCGTGTGCGGGTCATTGCCGGAGAAGCCAGGGGGATGCGTCTGTCAGCGCCTCGCGGAACAACAACACGCCCCACCACTGACCGTGTCAAAGAGGCTCTTTTCAGTCTGCTGGATAGTGCCCACCGGCTGGATGGAGCACAGGTACTTGACCTGTTTGCCGGCAGCGGCTCTCTCGGTATCGAAGCTCTTTCCAGAGGGGCAGAACATGTTGTTTTCATAGAAAAAAACAAGCAGGCAATTGAGTCACTGCAACTGAATCTGCTGCACACCAGATTCAGTAATCGAGCAGAAGTACACCCTTTTGACTGCCTGCAGGCAATTGAACGCCTTGCTCGACGTAAAGCACTGTTTGACCTGGTGTTACTTGACCCCCCTTATCAGGCGGGACTGCATCAAAAGGTAATTGAGTTGGTGGGAGCGACACTGCTTGCTGCGGACGGCCTACTGGTTGCCGAAACAGCAACCCGTACTCCGCTGCCTGCTCGTATCGGTTCCTGTATCCAGACAGACCGACGTGTCTACGGCGACACCGCCCTTGAACTTTATACCATGGAGCACCAAAGCCATGCCCCATAGCCGCATTGCCATCTACCCCGGCTCATTTGATCCGATCACCTACGGACATCTTGATATTATTCAACGTGGGCTCAAAATATTCGACCATGTAATTGTGGCCGTCGCGCGCAACTCCCAGAAAAACTCCCTTTTCACCATTGATGAGCGGGTTGACCTGATTAAGACCGTCCTGAAGGACGAACCTCGGGTCTCCGTTGACACCTTCACCGGCCTTCTGATAGATTATGTCGCTTCCAAAGAAGCGCATGTCGTTATCAGGGGGTTGCGGGCTATTTCTGATTTTGAGTATGAATTTCAGATAGCCCAGATGAACAGCACTATCGGTCACGAGGTTGAAACCTTGTTTATGATGACCTCGGTTCAGTACGGCTACCTGTCTTCCTCAATTGTCAGAGAAGTCTGTGCCTTGGGAGGACCGGTTGACAGCTTTGTACCACCGGAAGTAAAAAGTGCCATGCAGCAAAAATACGGCCTAAACCGATAGAACTTGCAACACAACATATAATCAGACCAAGGAGGCAGCATGAAACTCGCAGATCGCGTTAACAAAATTCAACCTTCCCCTACCCTTGCAATCGATGCCAAGGCCAAGGCACTAAAAGCCCAAGGTGTTGATGTGGTCGGCTTCGGTGCCGGTGAGCCTGACTTTGACACCCCTGCACATATTCGTGAAGCTGGTAAAAAGGCGATTGATGCCGGTTTTACCCGCTACATGCCGGTTGGCGGCGCTGATGATCTGAAAGATGCCATCATTGCCAAGATGAAGCGTGACCATAATCTGGAATACACCCGTGACGAGATCTCCGTGGCCTGCGGTGCCAAGCACACACTCTACAACATCTCCCAAGCCCTGATTCAAGAGGGTGATGAAGTCATCATCCCCGGTCCTTACTGGGTATCCTACCCTGACCAGATCGTTCTGGCCGGCGGTACACCGGTCTTCATCATGACTGACGAGACTACCGGCTTCAAGATTACCCCGGAACAACTTGACAAAGCGATCACCCCCAAAACCCGCTACCTGATCCTGAATTCGCCCTGTAACCCCACCGGTTCCACCTACAGCAAAGAAGAGCTGGCTGCGCTGGGTGAAGTACTGCTGAAGCATGAGCATGTGCTGGTTGTTGCCGATGATATCTACGAGCGGCTGATCTATGACGGCCTGAGCTTCTACAATATTGCCCAGGTGGTACCGGCACTGAAATCACGGACCATTGTAGTCAACGGCGTTTCCAAGACCTACGCCATGACCGGCTGGCGGATCGGCTACGCCTGCGGCCCCAAAGAGCTGATGGGGGCTATGACCAAGATGCAGTCCCAGTCCACCAGTAACGCCACCTCCATTGCCCAGAAGGCATCGGTTGAAGCGCTGAACGGCCCCCAGGAGCCGGTTGCAGCAATGTGCGTAGAGTTTGAAAAGCGGCGCAGCTACATTGTTGAGCGACTGAACGCCATGCCGGGTGTTTCCTGCTTCAAGTCAAACGGCGCCTTCTATGTCTTCCCTAACTTCTCAGGGGTGTACGGCAAGTCAACGCCGGCTGGCAAAAAGATCGAGACCTCTTCAGACTTTGCCGCCTACCTGCTGGAAGATGCCAAAGTAGCTCTGGTTCCCGGCATTGCCTTTGGTGATGATCGCTATGCCCGTCTCTCCTACGCCATCAGCATGGAGAACATCAAAAAGGGTATGGATCGCATTGAAGAGGCGATTAAAAACCTGAAATAATCCTGCCTTGGGGGGCGCTTCGGCGTCCCCCTTTTTTTCTGCACGTACTCCATGAGGTCGGCTATGATCACCAAAGATATGATTATCGGCGATATCATCAGACAGCACCCCGCAACCGTACAGGTTTTTGCCCGCCATGGTCTTGAATGCTATGAATGCCAAATTGCTGACCTGGAGACGCTTGAACATGGGGCCGGACATCACAAGCTCGATATTGAAATACTCCTGAACGAACTGAACAGCAGCCTCAACTCCCCAACCTGACAACACCGGAGTATCCATGAGTGATTTTGATCAATACCTAGAGCATTTCCCTGTCGGGTTGAAGGTCAATGTCGGCATTCCGGTACCCGGTGGTGATACCTTTCACGACTGGGCTATTATCCATACCATTGATGAAGATCTGGTTTCACTGCAGCTTTCCCGCGACACCTTTCCGGCAGGCGTTAAACTAAAAGTCGGAACCATTCTGGACATCCGTGCCGGCAATGAAATTGAAGGCTATTCATGCCGATCCATTATCGTTGCCGAAGGCTATCAACGGGAAGTCCTGCTGCGTCTGATCGGCGAGATTGTCTCTTCTGAACTGCGCGAGTTCTATCGTATTGATGCCTTCCTGCCCATCAAATACTTCATCAGCACGGAACAGAGCGAAGTCAGACTGAAGGTTGCCTGGAAAGAAAAACGGGAAGCACGACTGGCAGCAGAACAAGAACGCAAGCAACGGGCTCAAAAGCCCTGGGAACGGCTTCGTCATGCCCCGGAAACGGAAGAATTACCTTCTGAAGAGTTTGGGGAAGAAGGACTCTGGGATGATACGGGGGAAGGACTTGATCAGCCTAACCAGACAGTAGATGACACCCGAGACCATTCATGGGATGATGTCATACCACTGGCGGCAAACATAAGTGGCGGCGGCGTGCGCATGCTACTACACCATAAATTTGAAAACGACACACTGGTGCCGATTGAAATTTATCTCCCCTGCGAACCGGAACCACAGATAATTGATGCCGTCTGCATTGTTGCCTTTGCCAATGAAAACTATGCTGCCACCAAGCAGTTTAGCCGTACAAGCTACAACACGGGACTTAAGTTCAAGTTTATTGAAGAACGGGACAGGGATGCCATTGTCAGCTACATCTCAAATGTCCAGCTCAAACGAATCAGAATGATGCGTGAACAGTATCTCTTCCGTAGCGGTCCAAACGCGGAGAATCCAGAAACGACTCCCGAGCAGCGCATAAAGCTACTGATGAGAACTATACTGACCGTTGCTATTGTTGTTAGTGCACTGATCGGACTGATTATCTACTTTAAAGGCTACGCCGAAAACCGTCCAAAAAACGAGATAGAAATCCTCTTTGAAAAGGGATTTAGTGACTATCTGAAAAAAATTGGCAGAGACCCGTCACAAGGGCGATAGTCTTTTTGTAGATTACTGCCAGCCCAGCACCTGATACCCTTTTTCAAACAGACATAGTTCAACAAATCTTCGATACACCGGTGAATCCTCTGGTCCTTTCACAGCACTGCTCACCAGAGCCACCGTTCCTCCAGCTGCTGCACCGATCAGACCGCCCCGTAAGGCAGAACCACTAATGGCGCCGATAACAGCCCCGGTTGCGCCACCAACCAAGGCTGATTTTCCGGTCTTGAGTGCAACCTCGTCGGCAAGCCGACCTTGAGCGTTAGCCTCTTCAGCACGTTTTAAACAATCATCAATCTCCTGCTGAGCCTTTTCAGAACCGGTTGAACGGTAAACCTCATTCGGGTAGAGTACCGGTCTTTTTGCAGCACAACCAGTACTTATGGATAGTATAACCATGACGAAAAGCAGTCTGACACCCATTATCCCCTCCCTGTAACTTCCACTTGGCGGAATAAGTTTAGCACGAAAAAAGGCCGCCCGACAATATCGGACGGCCTTTTCAAGCAAACAAGACAGGCTAAGTATTACTTCCTCTTTTTGCCTGCTTTTTCAGCAGAACGACCGCCAACCTGCATTGGGTCGCCTTTGTACCCCAGGGCTGCCCAATCCATACGCTTGGCACCCATGTGACACTCGCCGCACTGCAGAGCCTGCTCCTTGGGAGCTACTTCGTGGGGAGCTGACAACCAGGATTGAGTCTGCACGAACTGGAACTTTCCGCTGTAGGGAAGACCTTCCGGGCTCTTGGCGCCATTTACCAGTGCCTTTTCCCAGTCATAGTGATCCCACAACTCCTTGTACTGCTGGAAGGAGTTCAGGTACTTAAACTTGGCATCCATCGGCTGGCTGCCCTGATAGAACTTGTAAGGATAG
>DAIQQT010000427.1:0-1927 GCA_036786685.1 Trichlorobacter sp. | reverse complement strand
ACCAGCTGGATATCCCCTATATCCACCTCAAACAGGAAATGATCGACCCGGATGCCCTGGCGCTTCTCCCGGCCCGGCTCTGCCGGATCTACCAGATGATTCCGTTGATCAAGGCTGGAGATGAACTGTCCATCGCCATTGCCGATCCACTGAACAAAGAGGCGGTGGCAGCAGCAGCAGAGGCATCAGGCTGCCGGATCAACCTGTCGGTCGCCTTGGCCCACGACATCAGCGAGACACTTGATCATTGCTACGGTTCTTCCAGACAAGAAGTGCTGGGATTTTTGTCAGGCCAGTTTTCTGCAGAACAGCTGATCTCAATCAATGCCGACCTCAGCGGACAGCTGCTGCTGAATAACCTGCTTGCCTACAGCATCCAGCGCCAGTTTACCGCATGTTCCTTCAGGCCGCTGGATACCGACATCGCCATCTCCGGTCGCAGTGGAGCAACCACCCATGAACTGGGAACCTTGACTCCTGAACATTACAGTACAATCTGCAGCCTGATCCGCAAGGCAGCGGCACTGCCGGTCTCAGGAGAACCGTCCCTTAGCGGCTGTATCAGCTTTCTGCACCATGAACGGGAACTCTGCTTTCAGGTGTTGCTGATGCCGGGTAGACAGGGTGACTACATCACCATCCGTCGGCATATCACAGCTACTATTCCGGATACACTATCCCAGTTAAAACTGCCACCATTCCAGAAAGAGCAGTTTATCCGCCTGACGGCACTGCGGCATGGGCTGGTCCTGTTTGCATCCCGCTCTTTACAGGAGCGGTGCCGTTTTATGGATCTGCTATTGGAAGAACTGGATACCACCGGTAAGTCGGTACTGATTCTTGGCAATGAGCCGGGGCGAATGCAGAAGCAGTTTCCCCGCATTCCGCTGCCTGAGGCGGAATCGCTTAAGGGACGTCTGATCATGGATTCCCTTGAGCATGGCCCGGACATACTGGTGATTGAAGATGGCACCGCCCTTGAACCGTTTACAGCAGCAGCACGGGCTGCCATGCGTGGCAAGCTGGTACTGGTGGGAATGGACATCCGCGGAACCCGCAACCTGTGTGACCACCTGATCCGCTACCGTCAGCGTAACGCCTTCCTGACCCCGTTCCTGGCCGGCATTGTATCCTTCAAAGGAATCCAGCTGCTCTGCCCGGCCTGTCGTCAGACCGCCACCATACCTCAGCAGGAACTGCTCGCCCTGCAGATGGCATCCCCCCCTGCAGAAATGTTCCATGCAGCAGGCTGCCCCAGCTGTGACTTCACCGGAGTCAGCGAGCGGGTCTTCCTGACCAACTGCATCTGCTTTGACCGGGAGTTGCATGAGCGTTTTGACGCTGCTCCTGACGGCAGCAGTTTCATTACAGGACTGAATGCCAGCGGCTATCAGGGCATCAGGTCAGAGGGGGAACGGCTCCTGAGATCAGGAACCGTCTCGCCGGAAGAGTTCATCGCAGCAGTTATTCAATAATCGACTACATGGAGACAAACAACCATGGCAAAGATAGACGCACTATTTAAAATGATGAAGGAGCAAGGGGCCTCGGACCTGCATCTCTCCTCCGATAACCCGCCCATATTCCGCCAGCATGGTGAGATGGTACGACTTCAGTTCAAACCACTCTCCCACGAAGAGCTGATCCCAATTCTGTTTGAAATTCTGACCGACGAACAGAAAACCCAGTTTGAGGCCACCAATGACCTTGACTTCGCCTATGCCGTACCAGATCTGGCCCGCTTCAGAGGCAATATCATGATTACGCATCGGGGTGTCGCGGCAGTCTTCAGGATCATTCCGGCCAAGATACTCTACGCCGACCAGCTTAAACTACCGGACGGGGTCCGGCGAATGACACAGTTCAAAAAGTGAATGGCACTGTTAACCGGGCCCACCGGGTCCGATAAAACCACCACCCTGGCCAC
>DAIQQT010000426.1:0-1963 GCA_036786685.1 Trichlorobacter sp. | reverse complement strand
CGGTTTTGGTGAAAACGGGCTGTCGCTGGACATGGGACGCTGTCTGTTCTGTGCCGATTGCCCTGCTGCGGCAGCTATCAGTTTCGGCAAGGATCACCGTCTGGCAGTATCAAGGCGTGAAGAGCTGCTGATGCAACCGGGCTCGGAACACCGGCTTGCCCGGCAGCTGCCGCCTGACCTGCACAGGCTGTTCGGTCGGTCGCTCAAGTTTCGTGAAGTCTCTGCCGGCGGCTGCAATGCCTGCGAGGCGGACAGCAACGTGCTGACCACCATCGGCTGGGACCTGGGGCGTTTCGGGATCCAGTTTGTTGCCTCTCCCCGTCATGCCGACGGAATCTGGGTTACCGGCCCGGTCAGCGAGAACATGCGTGAGGCACTGCTCAAGACCTGGGAGGCTATTCCCGCCCCCAAAATAGTGGTGGCCTGCGGTGCCTGCGCCATAGCGGGTGGCCCCTTTGCAGGATCACCACAGATCAGTCTTGGCCTTGATACATTGCTGCCGGTCGATCTCTATATCCCCGGTTGTCCACCCCATCCGGCCACTATTCTGGATGGCTTGCTACGGTTGCAGGGGCGGCTAAAATAACCTGATTGATTATTTTACTTGTATTTATGAATGTAATCGCGTAAATATTAAAAATTAATTTTTCGCCTCGTTATTTCGCTGCCTGACCCCCTTCTGCATCCGGTTTATTTCCCGATTCTGCAGCACCGCGTTTGGTTTGCGACAGTTGATTCCCTCTTTCGTGCAGGTTTGTTTTGCCTGCCGGGAATCTGAATGAGTACTGCCGGCCACACGTGGTTGATACGCTGATCCTACGGGGATAACGGTTGTCCCGACGCGCCCTCCACACGACACATGTACAAACGATTCGACAGACTTAAACAGCGATGCCGGCAGGTTTCCGCTCGTGTTGAATCAGGAGATTTTTATGTCGTTTGCTGAACTGAATTTGCACGCCTCTATCCAGAAGGCCATTTCCGCCTGTGGTTATGCCACCCCGACACCGATTCAGGCTGAGGCCATTCCCCAGGCGCTTTCCGGTCGCGATCTGATCGCCTCTGCCCAGACCGGCACCGGTAAGACCGCTGCCTTTATTATCCCGGCCCTTGAGCGGCTGGCAAAGCCCGGTCCTGCAGGGATCGGTCCCCGCGTGCTGGTGCTGACCCCCACCCGTGAGTTGGCCGCCCAGGTTGCTGACTCGGTGGCCCGTTATGGCCGCTTTCTGCGTATGCGTTACGGCTCCATCGTGGGCGGTATGCCGTACCCTGATCAGGTCCGTCTGCTGCGTCAGCCGGTTGACCTGATTGTTGCCACCCCGGGCCGTCTGATCGATCACCTTGAGCGTGGCCGGATTGACCTGTCACGGGTAGAACTGCTGGTGCTGGATGAGGCTGACCGGATGTTGGACATGGGCTTTACTGATGCGGTTGATCAGATTGCCGCTGCCACCCCCAAGAAGCGCCAGACCCTGCTGTTTACCGCCACCATGGATGATCCTATGGCACGCCTGGCTGGTCGCCTGCTGAAGGAACCGTCGCGGATCAGCATCGCCACCCCCAAGACCACCCATTCCCAGATAGAACAGCGCATGCATCTGACTGACAACCTGGGTCACAAGCACAAGATGCTGCATCACCTGCTGGAGGATCCAGCCATCACCCAGGCGATCATCTTCTCTGCCACCAAGCGGGATGCCGACACCCTGGCCCGTGATCTGTATGATCGTGGTCTTTCTGCCGCAGCCTTGCATGGTGACATGACCCAGGGCGCCCGTACCCGCACCCTGACCAACCTGCGTCGCGGCAAAGTGCGCTTCCTGGTTGCCACTGACGTGGCTGCCCGCGGCCTTGATATCAACGGCATCAGCCATGTTATCAACTTTGACCTGCCCCGCGCAGCTGAAGACTATGTTCACCGGATCGGCCGGACCGGTCGTGCTGGAGCCACCGGAGTTGCCAT
>DAIQQT010000425.1:0-1992 GCA_036786685.1 Trichlorobacter sp. | reverse complement strand
CCAGCGCCCACAACGGCTGTGTCTTGATTCAAGCTCCCACCGGGGCGGGTAAGACCATGATTGCCGGACTGGTGGCGGAGGAGTTGAGCAAAGAGACCAACATAGTCTGGCTTTGGTTTACCCCCTTTGCCGGGTTGGTGGAACAGGCGCGTATCTCCATCAAGAATCACTTTCAGGGTTTGAGAGTGCGGGATATCTCCTCTGATCGTGTGGCACACAGTACCCGTAGCGGCGATGTGTTTGTTACCACCTGGGCGGCGGTATCCGGGAAAAAGGATGCCAAACGTCTGCGTCGTGATGGCGACCTGTCACTATCGCTGGATGTACTGCTGACACAGCTGCGGCAACGGGGCTTCAAGGTAGGCGTGCTGGTTGACGAGGCACACCATACCTTTACTGCTGGCACCGAGTCGGTCAAATATTACCGTGATGTGGTACAGCCTGACTTTACTCTGATGATTACCGCTACCCCTGATGACCAGGATGCGGAGAAGTTTCGGACAGCATCCGGCATTGCCGTCAAGCACCGGGTAACGGTGAGCCGTCTGGATGCAGTGGAAGCAAAGCTGATTAAGGGTGGCATCAAGTCCGTGGCCTATCTGGCCGGAGATCAACATAAAGAGCTGGTTGATTTTGGTCTGGCAGCCCTTGCTGACGGGGTGCGGGTCAATAACGCCATTAAGGCGCAATTGGTAGCAGAAGGTATTGATCTGGTGCCGCTGATGCTTGTTCAGGTGGCATCCACTGACAAGAGTGTGGACAAGGCCAGAAAAGATCTGATGTTGCTCGGCATCCATGAGGATGCCATTGCCGTCTATACCTCGGACGAGCCGGATGATGATCTGATGGCTGTTGCCCGTGACGAGTCAAAGGAAGTTTTGATCTTCAAGATGGCTGTGGCGTTAGGCTTTGACGCTCCCCGCGCCTTTACCCTGGTTTCCATGCGTGGTGCCCAGGATAAGGATTTTGGCACCCAGATCGTTGGGCGTATCCTGCGGGTGGATGGACGGCTACAAGGCCGGGAGCTGCCTGATCTGCTTAAATACGGTTATGTGTTTCTGGCTGACGCAGAAAAACAGAGCGGCTTGGTTGGCGCTGCTGACCGGATCAATACCCTGCGTACTGAACTGGCCACGGTCAGTCCCTTCACCATGCTGGTTAAGGTTGGAGAAGCCAATCAGGTACAGGTCGTCCAGAACGGACAACCGTCGTTACTTCCCAAACCGTGGCTCCCGCCGCAACTCCCTTCGGATAAGTGTACAGATATACCTTCAGACACCAAACCACTGGTTTCAACGCAGGATCTGCTGACAGGCTTCATCTTCCCGCAGAATCCTCAACCGGAATCAATCAAAGACCCTGATCCCGGTTATAGCGTACCTCAATCTCCGCCGGGAACGCAGCAATACCGATTAAAAGATGGTATGCCACGTGTCTTCAAAAAAGAGCAGTTGAACCTGAACACGTCAGGACTCCTGCAATGCGTTGAAAAACGGCTTAAAATTGATGACAAGGTATTTACTGCGGCATTTCGCCAAGCGGTGAACGTTAAGCGGAAGGAAGAAGAGATTTTCACCCACGACATCAGCTACGGTGAGTTTCAGGCTTCCCTGTCTGATGCTGAAATTGCCCGCCGGGCACAGCGGCTGCTGTTTGAGCCAGACTATCTTGATCCGCGTGAACTGCAAAGTGCGCTGATCAATAAACTGAAGATGGAGATTAAGGAACGAGGATTCTCACCGGAAATTCTAGAATCTCCAGAAAAGTTACGTCGAGCAATGCATTTGATCCTCGTTGCCCACCCGAACCTGCTGCGTGATACAGTACGAGGCTGTTGCGCTGATAATGCGGAACTGGTTGATAGCGCTCCATTACCTGAATCTGTTGATTTTCCAAATGGCTGCATGACTGCCTTGCTTGGTAACTACGGTGTATTCCCGCCGGACATGAACAATGATGAAATCGCTTTTGCTCAACTTTTAGATGCCGACA
>DAIQQT010000066.1:0-9995 GCA_036786685.1 Trichlorobacter sp. | reverse complement strand
TCATTCATGGAAGGGGTCTTTGCACGGGGTGACCGTCGTCTGGCAGATGTGCTTGAGCGGGTTGTTGAGCTGGGGGCCTGTTTTGATGGCTGGAATGAGCATTTTTCTCTGCCGCGCTGGCTACAGGCATTCAGTGACTGCGGAATTGATCCGGAGTGGTATTTGCGGGAGCGCAGCGTGGATGAGCTGCTGCCCTGGGATCATCTGGATGCAGGCATTGAAAAGACATTTCTGCTGAAAGAGCTGGAGCGGGCCCATGGGGAAGCAGTAACCCCTGACTGTCGCCTTGGCTCCTGTTCCAACTGTGGCGTCTGCGACTTCAAGCTGCTGACTAATCGGGTGGCCACGCAGCAGGAGCCGTCTGGTGAATCGCAGAACACTGTCAAGGTGGTACAAGAACCGGTGCAGCGGCGCCTGCGGATGCGCTTTTCCAAAACCGGCAACATCCGTTATCTGAGCCACCTTGAGCTGATCAACCTCTTTACCCGGGCTGTCCAGCGCGGCGGTGTGCCGATTCTTTATAGTCAGGGGTTCCACCCCCATCCCCGCTTCTCCTTTGCCACCGCCACATCAGTGGGTGTGGAGTCGCAGGCAGAATATCTGGATCTGTTTGTGGGGGATATGGGGCCGGATGAGGCGCTTACTCGCCTTAATAAGGTTCTGCCTGATGGTATTGCCATTCTGGAGGCAACGGAGGTGGCGCTAAAGGCCGAGTCGCTTTCCCCTCTGATTGAAGCCACACGCTACCGGGTAACATTGCCGGATTACGATCCGGAGCTACTACAGAAACAATGTGTGCAATTTATGGCACAAGATTCCTGGGTGCTGGTTCGTCAGAAAAAAGGACAGCATCAAACTATTGATTTGAGGCAGGAAACTAGTGAACTGTCAGCCAGTGGCTGCTCGCTCGAATGTACGATTGGCCGTGGCAAGGCGATTGAATTAGCAGCAGCTGTAACCGGATTGTTGCCGGATGCGCTAAAATCTGCTCAGATTCAAAAGACATCTGTACTTTTTGTGGCATACTAGCTTAAACATACACATTATTTTTATAGAGGTATCTCCATGGCATCAGAACTGGTTATTAACGCCACTGCCCATGAAACCCGCATTGCCCTGATTGAAAAAGGGACTATTGCGGAGCTGTATATTGAGCGGACCCGCGAAAAAGGTATTGTTGGCAATATATACAAAGGTCGGGTGGTCCGGGTGCTGCCCGGTATGCAGGCTGCCTTTGTGGATATCGGACTTGAAAAGGCTGCTTTTCTGTATGTGGCGGACGTGTTTGATGCCATTGAGGAATACGAAAGTCTGATGGATGGCGGTAAAAAGGAAGATCATCATAATGATGACGGCAGCAACCATGAGTTCAAGGTGCTGCATCCGATCGAGGATCTTCTGCAGGAAGGCCAGGAGCTGCTGGTGCAGGTATCCAAAGAACCACTCGGCACCAAGGGGGCGCGCATCACCTCCCATATCTCGCTGCCGGGCCGTCATGTGGTCTACATGCCGACGGTAGACCATGTTGGTATCTCCCGCAGGATAGAGGATGAGGAAGAGCGTGAGCGGCTGCGTGAAATTGTTGATCGTGTGCGGCAGCCAGGATGCGGCTTTATTGTGCGAACAGCCTCAGAGGGCAAGTCGGAAGATGATCTGCGTGCTGATATGCAGTATCTGGCAAAGGTATGGGCAGCCATTGTCAGCGCTAAGGAGAAGGCAACTGCACCAAGCCTGATCCATGCTGACCTTGATGTGGTGCAGAAGGTGGTGCGGGATATTGTTACTGACGATGTGAATCGGATTGTGATCGACTCAAAGCCGGATCATGACCGGATCGTGCAGTTTATCTCCACCTTCATGCCCAAGATGAAATCCTCCATCGAGCTGTATGATGAAGAGGAGCCGATTTTTGATCAGTACGGTCTTGAGGTGGAGATCAGCCGTGCCCTTGGCCGCAAGGTCTGGCTCAAGTCAGGCGGCTATATCATCATTGAGCAGACCGAGGCGCTGACCGCCATTGATGTGAATACAGGACGCTTTGTTGGCAAACACAACCTTGAAGACACCATCCTTAAGACCAACCTTGAGGCGGTCAAGGAGATCGCCTATCAGCTGCGGCTACGCAATCTCGGCGGTATAATCATCATTGATTTTATTGACATGGAGAAAGAGGTTAATCGGGAGAAGGTCTATGCAGCCCTGGAAGATGCCCTGAAATGCGATAAGTCAAAGACCAATATCCTGAAAATATCCGAGCTTGGTCTGGTTGAGATGACCCGCAAACGGGTGCGTGAAAGCATTGGCAGAATGATGTGCGAGCCATGCCCTTATTGTGAAGGGCGCGGCTATGTTAAGTCAAAGACCACGATTTGCCATGAGATCTTCCGTGAACTGCGACGTGAGATGCTGGATATCCGCGGTACCAAGGTATTGCTCAGTGTCCATCCTCAGGTAGCTGATCTGCTGTATGATGAGGAACGTCGCGGTCTTGAAGAGCTGGAGAAGAAATTTAAAAAGCGGGTAACTGTACGGGCCAAACCCGGTTTTCATCAGGAGCAGTTTGAGGTCATCATCAGCTAGTCTGCCATAGTTGGCACACAGTGGTCGGATGTAACAGAAAAGGCACAGGATATATCCTGTGCCTTTTCTGTTACATGATTTGTCTTCTATGGGGGTGGCTAGGCGGCCTTGCGCATGTCGCGGTGGTCAAGCTGCATGGTCAGGGCAACCATTGCCTCACGCATAATGTCGGATACCGACTTGTGGGTCCGTCGTACCAGAGATTCAAGCTGCTCACGCTCTTCATCGCTGACTCGCATTGAAATGACATTGTAACGGGGGTTTTCTCTCATTCTGCCCATGGTTTTGTTCTCCTTATGTAGGTGTTGTAGTTTTTTGTTATTAGTGCAATGCTGTATACATATGCCAACACCGTGCCAAAAGCCAGAAAGTTAGGTAAAATCAAATGATATCAACAGAATACAATATTAGACTATTTACATCTTATTTGCCTCCGGCCAAATAGTGGGCCAGTATTGGCACAAATCAGACAGAAGTATACACTATTCTAGAACAGATCACAGAGTTCCTTCAGTTCCATCTCCAAAAGCATGTTCAAGTTTTCGTTGCACGGCTATGCCGTTCTTTTCAAGCAATCGATAGAAGGTACGGCGTGGCACATCTGCAAGACGGGAAGCCTTTGACACATTCCCGCCTGCTTCCTCAAGGTAGCGCAGGATCAGGTTACGTTCCAGGCGTCCCACATGGGTCTCTCGCTCGGCCTTGAATGAGGTGCGGCGCACCCCCGGCAGGACACCTGCACGATCATCAAATATTTCGCGAAAAATTGAAGGCAGATTTTCAAGCCGCACCACCCCGTCTTGTGAAAGCACTGCAGCCCGTTCTATGATGTTCTGCATCTCGCGTATATTGCCGGGCCAGCGGTAATTGCGCATGGCTGTGACGGCCCGCTCTTCAATGCCGGTCAGGCGCTTATTTAGCTTTTTACGTGCCTTTTCAAGGAAATGGCGTGAAAGGATCGGAATTGACTCAGTCCGTTCACGCAGTGGCGGCAGGTCGATTGAAAAGACATTCAGCCGGTAATACAGATCCTCGCGGAACCAGCCGTCACGCACCCCCTGCTCAAGATCCTTGTTCGTGGCCGCAATCAGGCGAACATCAACCTTTTTAACCGAGGTGCCGCCCACAGGCCGCACCTCGCCCTGGTCAAGCAGACGCAGCAGTTCTGCCTGCAGTTTGGGGGTAATGTCACCGATCTCATCCAGAAAGATGGTGCCGCCATCAGCAGCCTCGAACAGCCCCTTCCGGTCTGCAATAGCGCCGGTAAAGGCGCCCTTTTTGTGACCAAACAGCTCACTTTCCAACAGTGAATCCGTCAGGGTGGTGCAGTTGACCGTTACCAGTGGTTTGTCTGCCCGTGTGCTCAGGCGGTGAATCGCCCGTGCTGTTAACTCTTTGCCGGTGCCGGTTTCTCCGCGAATCAATACGGTGGTGGGGGTCGGGCCGACATGGCGGATCAACTCAACAACCGTGGCATTTTCGCGGTCATCGCCGATAATCATATCTTCACCCAGCTGCTTGTCCAGCTCCCGTGACATCAGTTCATACTTCTGCAGCAGAATGCCGCGATCCTCCTCCATCTTCCGCAGGTTGTAGGGCAGGCACATGCCGATATCCGCCAACCCCTGAAACACAGCCACCGCATGCTCCCGACAGGTGGCGTAGCCGCAGGCGCGGCAGTTCAGCTCATCCCCCTGGCTGAATTTAGCAGTGGCATGCAGGATTCTGCGCACATCTTCCGGTTTAGGTGCCGGCAGTTTGATTGACTTGTCCTGAAAGCTCTGCGAAAGCAGGACAGGCGGCTTGGCGGTACGATAGTGGGCAGCTGTGCGGTAGGGGGGGGTGCTGTTGGTATAGCGGATAATCAGGTTGCGTTTATAAAAGTTGGTCAGATCGCGGTTTTTTCCCGGGCCGTCAACACAGCCGCCATCACAGAAACGAAGATCAACATAGCGCGGCTTGATCCGGCCTGCAGCCAGGTCACGCACAATCTCAAGCGAGTGACTTTCCCCCTCAGCAGCAACGGTTTCTGTGTCAAGAAAATCAGTGGCAATATCCAGTGCCCGCAAAGGCCCGCCTGAGAGGGTAAACATGCGTCCCTGCCCTGGATCAATGCCGTCAAAAGCCGCCTCGGTAAGATTGGCCGGAGAGATCCCGCGCCTGCGGAAAAACAGTTCAATCTCGCCATAGGTCAGAACAGCATCCACATAATTAGCCACGTCCGGGGATTGAATCTCAAATTTAGCCGCAATACAGGTACTCAGGTATACCACCTTGGCCTGCGGCCCCAGGGCCTCTTTGATAAAGCGCCCCATGGCCAGCATAGGTGACACCACCGGCATCAGGTTAGGCAGCAGCTTGGGGTAATGCCGCTCAATCAGATCAACAACAGCCGGACAGTGGGTGGAGATCAGCGTATGGTCTGTTTTTGCAATTTCAGCAGCATAATGGGGGGCAATCATACGAGCACCATGGGCACCTTCATGTACCTCATGGAAGCCAAGGCTCTTCAGGCCCGCAACCAGCTGGCCAGGGGTGTAGGAGTGGAAAAAAGCGGGAAATGAACAGCCCAGCACCGCTACAACCGGATCTCCGGAGGCCAGCAGTTCCTGGGTCTTGACCATCCGGTCCACCACCACCTTGGCCTTTTGCGGGCAGTTCAGGCAGTTGCCACAACCGATACAGCGTTCATAGATGATTTCAGCATAGCCGCCATCAACCTTGATCGCCTTGACCGGGCAGGTTCGTACGCAGGAATAGCAGGTGCGGCAGCGTTCCTTGTAGGTAATAATCGGCTGCATGATGGTATTCTCCCAAAGATATTTTGATCTATTCTACCGCATAGAGCTGCTGTGTGCAACTTTTGGCACAGTGCTGATTGATCCTATTCTGGGGGCTTGGCCGGTTATTGCCCCTTTCGCTTGCTATTGAACAAGTGCATCGGTTAAGATTCCAAACAAAATCAATTGCAAGGGGTGGTTGTATGTTAGACCCGATCATTATTCAGGAACTTCAAGCCATTGTTGGTCCTGAAAATGTAGCTACAGAAAAGCAGGATCTGATCTGTTACGGTTACGATGCTACCCAGATGGAGTTTCTTCCCTCTGCGGTGGTGCATCCGGCCAACGCAGAAGAGACCGCAGCGGTTTTGAAACTTGCCAATCAGCACAGGTTTCCGGTCTTTCCCCGTGGCGCAGGCAGCGGCTTTACCGGTGGTGCCTTGCCCAAGGCAGGCGGCGTGGTGCTGGTGACCACCCGGATGAACCGGGTCCTGCGGATCGACACAGAAAACCTGATTGCTGAGGTGGAACCGGGGGTGGTGACCGAGGATTTCCAAAAAGCGGTTGAGAAATTGGGATTGTTCTATCCGCCAGATCCTGCCTCACTGAAATTTTCCACCCTGGGGGGCAACGTGGCGGAGAACGCCGGTGGTCCCCGTTGTGTCAAGTATGGCGTCACCAAGGATTTTGTGATGGGACTGGAGCTGGTCCTGCCCACCGGCGAGATCATCCGCACCGGCACTGAGACCTACAAGGCGGTGGTGGGCTACGACCTGACCCGCCTGCTGTGCGGCAGCGAAGGAACCCTGGGAGTAATCACCAAGATCATCTTCAAACTGTTGCCGTTGCCTGAAGCAAAGAAAACCATGCTGACGATCTTTGATTCCATTGATGGCGCTGCCCAGGCGGTCTCAACCATTATCGGTGCCAAGATCATCCCCACCACGCTGGAGTTTATGGATTACGCCACCCTGCAGTGCGTTGAAAAGCGCTTTAACCTGGGAATTCCACCGGAAGGCCGGGCCGTGCTGCTGATTGAAGTGGATGGCGACCGGGAGCTGATTGAAAAGCAGGCTGCCCGGATCCATGACCTGATCAAACCGTTGGGGTTGGTGCAGTTCCGGGCTGCCAAAGACAATGCAGAATCCGAGGCACTCTGGAAGGTGCGGCGTCTGGTGTCACCGTCGCTACGGGATGTCAACCCTCACAAATTCAACGAGGACATTGTGGTTCCCCGCAGCAAGGTACCGACCGTGATCCGTGAGATTGAAAAGATCCAGCAAAAGTACGACATCCCGATCGTCAACTTCGGCCATGCCGGAGACGGCAATATCCATGTGAATGTCATGATTAACAAAGAGATCCCGGGCCAGGAGGAAAAGGCCCATGAGGCGATCAAGGAGATCTTTCAGGCTGCCCTGGACCTGAACGGCACCATGTCCGGCGAGCATGGCGTGGGACTGGCCAAACAACCCTATATTGAGATGGAACTGACCCCGGCACAGATCAAGACCATGCAGGCGATCAAGCTGGCACTGGACCCCAATAATATTCTGAACCCCGGAAAGATCTTTCCGTGGAAGGAGTTTTTTGATGCAGCATGATGACGCAAAAGAACGCCAGGAAAGCTCACTGGTGGGCAGGATTTTCTCTCTGGAAGCAGTCCTGTTTCTGATGGGGGTGGCGTCATTGGTCTACGGGCTGATCAATGGCGCAGGCATGAATATTTTCTGGGGGATCGTCATTATTCCCGGTGTATTTATTCTGCACAAGGTCAAGAAAAAGGACTGGAAGGCCCACTGGGCCGAGCTGGAGGAGCAGAAGCGACGCCAGGAAGAGCAGGAAGAGGAGCGCAAGCGTGGCGGTAACTGATCCTGCCATCGTATTGGCCTCTGCCTCGCCCCGCCGTTCCGAGTTGTTGGAGCTGGCTGGTGTTTCGTTCAGAGTGGCACCGGCTGATATTCCCGAGGAGCCGCTACCCGGTGAAGAGGCGGTTGCCCACGCCCTGCGTCTGGCTGAGGAAAAGGCGCGTGCTGCTGCAGAGCGGGAAGCATCGGGACGTTTTTTTGTTGGTGCTGACACGATTGTGGTGCTGGATGACCGGATCATGGGCAAACCGGTGGATGAAGCAGATGCGGTCCGGATGCTGTCTGATCTGTCCGGCCAGACCCACGAAGTGGTAACCGCCTACACAGTGCTGGATAAGCAGAGTGGCGTCTGCGTCAAGCGCGCGGTGCGGACACAGGTGGTCTTTAAGCCGCTGTCAGAGCAGGAAATTGGTGACTACGTCAAGACCGGCTGCCCGCTGGACAAGGCCGGTGCCTATGCCATCCAGGGTGGGGCTGCCCATTTTGTGCGGGAGATCCATGGATCCTATACCAACGTGGTGGGCCTGCCCACCTGCGAATTGGTAGAAACCCTGCACCAGCTTGAGGCGCTGTAATAATGACAGGAATTGCCAATAAACTGTCCATGGTTCAGGATTGTATTCAACGTGCCTGTCGCAAGGCTGGCAGAGACTCCTCAACGGTGCGGCTGGTAGCGGTCTCCAAGCTGCACCCCGCAACAATGGTCTCTGAAGCGCTTGAAGCAGGACAGGTTATTTTTGGAGAAAACTATGTCCAGGAGCTGGTTGACAAGGCAGCGCAACTCTCCTGTTCGGTTACCTGGCATATGATCGGGCATCTGCAGAGCAACAAGGTCAAGTACCTGCCCGGTATTGTCAGCATGATCCATACGGTTGACCGGTTGTCACTGGCCCAGGAGATTGATCGGCAATGGCGTGATAAACTTTCTGCGGTCTGTGATATTCTGGTGCAGGTCAATGTTTCCGGGGAGGTTACGAAGTCAGGCACCACCGCAACAGAGGCGGTTGAGCTGGTCCGACAGATTGCCCGGCTGCCCAATATCAGGGTGTGTGGCCTGATGACCATGCCCCCTTTTTTTGATGACCCGGAATTGGCCCGTCCCTATTTCAGAGAACTGCGTCTATTGGCTGAACAGATTGATGCGGCAGCGATTCCCGGTGTCGAGATGACAGAGCTCTCCATGGGGATGTCCGGTGATTTTGAGGTTGCAATTGAGGAAGGGGCCACCCTGGTGCGGGTCGGTACAGCTATCTTTGGCGAACGCTAGTTAGGGGAGGAACGCGACAATGAAACATCTGGTGCTGTTGCTATTTGTACTGGTGCTGCCGGTTACTGCGGGTGCAGCCAGCTATTCCTGGACCGATCCGGCAGGTACGGTGCATTTTACCGATGATATTGGCTCCGTGCCTGCCAAATACCGGGCCAAGGCCCTGCGTCAGGCAGCAGGGGAAGATACCGTGCCTGATGCTCAGCCGGCTGCGGTAAAAAACGGGGCAAAGGCGTCGACAGGTTCTGCCGCTGTTCCTGCGGGGCCCGATGCCCAAACCGGATCTGCCCAGGGGGCAGTAACCCCATCCACCCGATTTGGTAATCGCACTGCTGCTGAATGGCAGCAACAGTTTCAGGCACTACGGGGGCAGCTGAAGACGATTGAACAAGGGATGGAGCAACTGAAGCAAGAGGGAGGAGATGGCAAAAGGATGCTTGGGCGGGAAAAGATTGCAGAGATCAACGCCCGTAGCCGTCAACTTAATCAGGAATACGATAAAGTCAGGCTTCAGATTAACCAGCTGGTTGAAGAAGCCAACAAGGTGGGTTTACCGCCGGAGTATGGCCAGTAGCCGTGCTACTTGCTCATTTCTTCAATCACCTTGATTACAAAGCGCTGGGCCGCTTCCACGGCCCGGCCGATATCCCAGCGGGACATGTCCCGGTCTTCCACCAGGTTGCTGATGCCACGTATTTCAAGGCAGGGGATGCTGTAACGTAAGGCTGTCAGCGCAATGGCAGCACCCTCCATATTCTCACAGACCGCCTGATAACGCCGGGCCAGTTCCTGGCCACGCCCCTTGGTGCCGCTGCAACTTGACACTGTCACAAAACGACCGCGAACCAACCGCAGGCCATGATTGCCTGCCAGTTTCATCGCCTTCTGTGCCTCATGTCGGGCCAGTGGAATACTGTTGTACCAGGAACGCTCTCCCTTGGTCAGCAGGGGCAGTTCCATCTGTCCCAGATCCAGCCAGCCGGTTGGGGTAACGACCCCTTCATCGCCAAAGATCTCATCGCTTGCCAGAGCCAGATCACCCACTGAAAGTCCGCTACCCGGATAGGCGCCGCCACAACCGGTGATAACAATCAACTCTGGACGATAGCGTTCAACCAGTGAGGTTGCAGCTGATGCGGCATTCGTCTTGCCGATTCCGCCGGCGCAGCAGACCAGACGCCTACCCCCGATGGTTCCCTCAGTTGCAGGAAAGATGGTGTCAGGGTCACGATACGGTTCCTCCAGTGCACTGACCAGCAACTCAAGCTCACGGGGCACGGCGGCCATAATCAGGGTCGGCTTCATGGATGCTGTCTGTCCCGCCTGTCCAGCTCCACCTCCGCATAGGCCGAGTGGTTGTGGATTGACTCAAAATTCTCTGCCTCAACCGAGAACCAGGTAATATTTTCCAAGGCCGCCAGCCGCAGGTAGGCCTCCCGTACCATATCCTCCACAAAACGGGGATTCTGGTAGGCCTGTTCAGTGACATGCTTTTCATCG
>DAIQQT010000065.1:6703-10257 GCA_036786685.1 Trichlorobacter sp. | reverse complement strand
AAAACGCCCGACAATACTGACCACTTTGGAGGTATCAGAAAGCCCCGGCACCCCCGGTCTGAACCGGCACGAATCCCGCACATAGAGATCGACCCGCACTCCAGCCTGACAGGCCCGATACAGGCTTTTCACAATGTCACCATCATCAAGGGCATTCATTTTGAACTGAATCAGCCCCCCACCCTTTTCTTGATGCAGCGTGATTTCCCGTTCAATCTTTTCAAGCAGAGACCGCTTCAACAGTTTGGGGGCCGGCAGCAGTTTTTTATAGGTCCGTTTCGGAGAGAGCCCGGTAGTCAAATAATTAAACAGCTCAGTCAAATCCTGACCAATGGCATCGTCACTGGTAAACAGCCCCAGATCACTGTACAGCCGGGCAGTGTCTGTGTGGTAGTTGCCGGTGCCGATATGCACATAGCGCCGGATGCCGTTGTAATCACGCCGCACCACCAGAATCACCTTACAGTGGGTTTTTAACCCAACCACGCCGTAGGTCACATGGATACCGGCCTCCTCCATCCGCTCGGCAATCCTCAGGTTGGCAGCCTCATCAAAGCGGGCCTTCAGCTCCACCACCACCGCCACCTGTTTACCGTTCTCGGCTGCCCGCACCAGTGATTCAATCAGCCTCCCCTCTTTTGAGGTACGATAGAGGGTCATCTTGATGGCACAGACCTTGGGGTCATCAGCCGCCTCATTCAGAAAACGCTCAACCGAACTGGCAAATGACTGATAGGGGTGCTTGACCAGAAAATCACCGCTGTTACGGATAATATGAAAGATATTGCGTGATGACATCAACTGGGGATGATCTTCCGGGTGATGGGGGGAATCATGCAACTTGGGATAGTTCAAACGGGCGATCTCAAACAGGTCACGCATCCCCAGCATCTCTGACACCTCAAACACATCACTGGCCTCGTCAAGATCCAGCTCTGCAGCCAAACGACCTTTATGTACCGGGTCCATGCCTGACACCACCTCAAGCCGTACAATCGGTGCAAAGCGACGTTCCTGCAGCTCAGATTCAATCATGGCCACCAGGTCGTCAGCCTTTTCCTCATCCTTCTCGGTATTGGCATTTCGGGTGACCCTAAAAAACTCACAGGAAACCACCTTCATGCCCGGAAACAACATATCCAGATTTGCCGCCATGACCTCTTCAAGCGGCACAAACCGATCTCCCTTCCCCACCCGCATGAAGCGTGGCACACCAACACCAAGCGGCACCTTGACCCGTGCCATTGAGACATCTTTTTCACGGGGATAGCGGACCGTGACCAGCAGGTTCAGGGAAAGGTTGGATACAAAGGGAAAGGGATGGGCCGGGTCAATGGATTGCGGGGTCAGAAGCGGGTAGATGTCGCGGGCGTACAGCTCCCGGACCCCTTTTTGCTCACGGCTGCTAAGGTCTTTCCACCCCACCACTTCAATCCCCTTATCATCCAGCAGCTTCATCAACTGCCTGAACAGGGTGGCCTTATCAGTCACCAAGGTGCGTATCTGGGTATGGCACTCCTGTAGCTGCTGACGAGGGGTGCGCCCATCAATAGTCAGCTCCTGCACACCTGCTGCAAGCTGCTGCTTCAGGCCACCAATCCGCTTCATGAAAAACTCATCCAGGTTGGCACCGACTATGGCCAGAAACTTGACCCGTTCCAGAAGAGGGGTGCGGGTATCAGCGGCTTCACTCATCACCCGCCGGTTAAAGGCCAGCCAGGTCAGCTCCCGGTTCAGATACCATTGACTGTCATCCAGATCAAAGGTTTGAACGTCAGCTTGATTATGCAATTCCTTGTCAGCCTGCGGCACTGCCTTAACAGCTCTACGTCGCGGCTGAGCTGCCTTCTTCACCGGAGCAGCTTCACTCCCCTGTTGCACCTGATCCATCTTTTTCCCCTTATGTTTATCAAGCTTGCGAGCAGCAGTCACATGCCACCTCCGGTTGTTATACGCTGAATTGATTCTACACCACTGTTACAATCATGCAACAAACAGCGATTGTTTTGAAGCGGTTGATCAAGCCGGTCATCTGTGGTACACCACCTATCCCATGTCACAGCTCAATCCTGAACAATTCATCGCTGTCCACCATACTGAAGGCCCCCTGCTGGTACTGGCCGGGGCTGGATCAGGCAAGACCCAGGTCATTACCAGCCGGATCGTCCACCTGCTTGCCAAATGCAAAATCCCTGCAGAGCAAATCCTTGCCGTTACCTTTACCAACAAGGCAGCCAAAGAGATGCAGGAACGGGTCAAGCGTGCAGCTGGCTCCAAGGCTGAAGGGATACTGATCAGCACCTTCCACTCGCTGGGGGTCCGCATCCTGCGCCGCGACATCCGCAGACTGGGCTACAAACCCAATTTCACCATCTACAGTGACAGTGATCAAACCGGTGTAGTCCGCCAGGCATTATCCGACCTGAACATCGACACCAAACAGTTTCAGCCGGATATGGTGCGCTGGCAGATCTCCTCTGCCAAGAACCGGTTGATTGCGCCGGAGCAGTATCCCAAACTGTCAACCAATCCGCTTGAGCAGGTCACGGCAGCGGTCTACCCACGCTACCAGCAGTTGCTGCGGGCCTACAATGCCATTGATTTTGACGATATCATCATGCTGACCGTGCAGATGCTGGAGGAACTGCCTGAGGTTCGCCAACACTGGCAGCAACGTTTCAGTTATATCATGGTGGATGAATATCAGGACACCAATGCCGGGCAGTACAAGCTGATTTCGCTGCTGGCACAGGGGCATGGCAACCTCTGCGTGGTGGGTGACGATGATCAGGCTATCTATGGCTGGCGCGGAGCCGACATCACCAACATTCTCAACTTCTCCTCAGAACGCAGCAGTTGCAAGGTGGTCAAGCTGGAGCAGAACTACCGTTCCACCGGCACCATCCTGAATGCAGCAAACACGGTGATCCGCAACAACAGCAAACGAAGTGACAAGGCACTCTGGACCGCTTCAGGCAGTGGTGAGTTGATCAACCTTCTGGTGGCTGATACTGATGACGAAGAGGCCCGTCAGGTGGTGGAACAGCTCCAGCTGGCACAGTATCGTGACAAACGTCCCTGGAAAGACTTTGCCATCCTCTACCGCTCCAATGCCCAGAGCCGTGCCTTTGAAGAGGCGTTACGGACAGAGGAGGTCCCCTACGTACTGGTAGGTGGCCAGAAGTTCTTTGAACGTAAGGAAGTAAAAGACTCCCTCTCATATCTGGCCGTATTGGCCAACCCCCGGGACGAGGCAGCCCTGGTCAGAACTATCAACTTTCCTCGACGGGGAATCGGCGGCACCAGCCTGCTGCGGCTGCAGCAATGGTCGTTAGAACATAATCTGTCACTGTACGACACCCTGGGCATGGCTGATCAGATCGAAGGACTCAGCGAAGCAACCCGTAAGGCGGTGAACGGCTTTCATAGTATGATCAGACAGGAACTGACTGACTTTACCAACAGTTCCATGGCTTCCCAGGCAACAGCCCTGTTCAAACGTCTGGGGATCAACCAGGAACTGTACCGCACCATTGACAACCCGGTGCAGGCCC
>DAIQQT010000065.1:0-6693 GCA_036786685.1 Trichlorobacter sp. | reverse complement strand
AGGGTTGGCAGATTTTCTGGAGCGGATTGCCCTGTTGGAAGACAACCGGCGGGAGGCTGGAGATGACCAGCCCCAGGATGCCGTGACCTTGATGTCGCTGCATGCCAGCAAAGGCCTGGAGTTCCCGCAGGTCTTTCTGGTTGGCCTGGAGGAAGGGTTGCTGCCCCACCATCGCTCCATTGATGAAGACCCTGAGGTGGCAGAGGAACGGCGGCTCTGTTACGTGGGAATTACCCGGGCCAGAGAGCGCCTGACCATCTCACGCTGCCTGAAACGCCGTAAATATGGGACTTGGGAAGAACGTGAGCCCAGCAGGTTTCTGGCTGAGATCCCTGCAGAACTGTTTGAAGGAAGCGGTACGACTGAACAGGAAGCAGGACCGGTTGATATGGGGATGGATTTCTTTACCCGGATGCAAAATATGTAACAGCTTATAAGCAGATCGGGCAAACTTGGTCTGTCGCCCCTATTCTACCCAGTTCTGCAGCACAAGACCGTCAATCCGCTCAAATTCGCGCTGGTTATTGGTAACCAGCGTTGCCCCCATGCTGCGGGCATGGGCGGCAATCAACATATCCATAGCCCCAACCGGTGTACCGGCCTTTTCCAGGGCAGCCCTGATGGCGCCATAATGATTGGCAGCCTGCTCATCCCACGCAACAACCAGCAGACGGGACGCAAAATCATCAATTTCCTTGCGGATAATCACACTTTTAGGATGACGGGCAGCGCCATAGTACAGCTCTGCCAGCACAACTGATGAGATGCAGAGCTGTTCTGCCCCCACCTCATCAAACTTCTGCTTCACCGAAACCGGACGGTTTTTAAGGATATAGCTGCAAATGTTGGTATCAAGCAGGTAGCGCATCAGAACAGCTCCCGTGCTTCGGGTGGCAGGTCGTTCCGCTCTGCCAGAAAATCTGACGGCACTTTTGGGGCACGGGAAAAGAATTCATCCCAATCCTGCGGCTTGGGGCGTAGAATCACCGCATCGCCCTGGCGCTCGATAAACACTTCGCTGGTGGCAAAGCGGTACTCAGCAGGCAAGCGCACCGCCTGACTACGACCATTTTTAAATAACTTGGCTGTTTGCGGCATAGCCTTAACTCCTTTCGCCATTGATATATACCAAAGATATATCACAATCATTCATACAGGCACCAGACAAAAAAGCCGGGGAGACCATAACAGCCTCCCCTCTGGGTAGTTCCTCAACATTAGCAGCTCAGAAAACGCTACAAGCTACTTCACCACAATCCGGTCAGCTGTCACGCTTGGCCTTGCACAGGTTCAATCCCTTGACAATCTTTCCAGCAGCAAATCCTCAAGATTTCTCCGACTGTCCGCAACCGAGATAACATACACCGTGGTACCGTCAATTCGATACATAATGCGCCAGGGCGCCACAACCAGCTCACGGTACTGAACAATGCCATGCTGGTGGAGTTCGGGCACGACTCTCCCTTTGTTGGGAAAATTATCAAGAGTGGCAGCGCACTCACGAATCCGGGCAAAAACCGCAAGCGCCGCATCAATACTGTCATCAGCGATAAAGTCGATAATAGACTCAAGATCAGTCTCAGCGGCTTTTGTCCAGACAACCACAAACCGATACCTCGCCATCACTCTGTCTGCTTTCTTCGTTCAGCCAGCCTCGCTTCAATACGGGTAAACACTTCTTCCTGGCCGCTCACCCTGTCAGCGCGGATATCATTCTCCCCCTGCACCATCAGCTTAAGCATTGCGATGGCATTTCTCATGCTTTCGTAGCTGGCCGTATCCTGCAGTACGGCACGTGCCAGGCCATTCTGAGTGATAATAACCGGCCTGCGGGTTTCATTGACCTGATGCAGCAGATGAGCTGCATTTCCTTTCAGGTAGGTTACTGGTTGAATATCTTCTGCTAAGTTCATGGCACACCTCCGGTACAAATAAGGTACCTTATTTAGTCCCCAGCAGCAATAGTTTATGCAACATAAAACGTTGCGCATTCTGGAAGCTATTCTTCAACAAGACACCACAAAAAACCGGGGAGACCATAACAGCCTCCCCGGTGAGTAGTTCCTCAACGATAGCAGCTCAGAAAACGCTACAAGCTACTTCACCACAATCCGGTCAGCAGTCACGCTGCCGGTACCGATGGTAAGTACCCCCTGCAAACTGGTAAAGCCGCTCGGGGTTCTGCTGAAGTCCGCTTGATACCCTCCCTGCAGGATCAGCTTTTTGTTGATAACCGTGCTTAACGGCAAGACATCTTCCAGCAGATAGATCAGCGTTGTATCTGTTGCTGATGCTGCTGCATAGGCATCAGCAAAGCTGTCGTAGCCGGTACTGCCGATTTTGGCCTTGGGGGCCACGGTAAAGGTGGCGGTTACTGAACTATCAGCAGACATAGTTACAGAGCAGCCCCCTGAGCTGTTTGTACAGGCTCCACTCCACCCGCTAAAGGTAGCCAGAGTACCTGGCAAAGCTGTTAACGTAACATTTGTGGCGTCATCAAACAGGCTGGAACAGGTTCCGCTTGAGCAGCTGATACCTACCGGGGAGCTGCTGACTGAACCTGGCCCACTGATACTTACCGCAAGGCTTGGCATCTGTACGCTGGTGGTTGCCTGCACCAATGCAGATACGTTGCCAGCCGCATCCTTGGCCCAGATATAAAGGGTCTTACTGCCGTTTGTGGTAACTGCATACCCGGCAGGTTTGGTTGCCAGCCAGCCTGTGTCTCCGGCTGCTGGTGCTGTACCGGTTTCCGTTACCATCCAACCGGTAATAGCAACGTTATCCGTAGCAGTAAGGGTAGTAAACGGTATGGTTTTGGTCTTGACTGTTGCCGGTATCACAAAAGTGCTGATGGTTGGCGCTCCGGTATCAACACCGGTTACGCTCACCGGTACAGCCACTGATGGTGTATCAGGATCATTGGATGCAACCGTCACGGTGGCAGTACTGGCGACCAATGCTGTTGGGGTGATACTTACCCCAACAGTGCAGGAAAGACCTGCCTGAATGGTCGGAGTCAGGCTTGCACAGGCATTGTCTCCCGATGGCACAACAGTGAATGCAGCGGCATCTGTGCCAGACTTGGTGATGCCGGTTATGTTGAGTGGTGCGGTACCGGCATTACGGATGGTCAGCAGAGCGGTTGCCATCTGCCCAATGTTGCCAGTACCGCTCAACGAGTTGGGGCTAACGCTGATGTCCTGCTGGTTGCCGTCCAGCACCACAGTATAGCTGTTGTTCAGTTCGTCGCTTTCTGCAATGCTATTGGCTTCATCTACAATCCCCACCACTGTGTAATACGGCTGCACCGTGGCAGAAGCATCCCACTCATAGGCAAGATCAACGCTGGCAAAGCGCTCCAGTACCGGTACATTCAGGTTGGTAATAACCGGACCAATACTGCTGCCGTTATGCAAAGTCACAGTTGAGGCAGCACTGGCAGTGCCGCCTGTGTTTGCCACCGTAACAATCATACTGTATTTGGTAGCAGCCAGCTTTTCCCAGGTAATACTACTAATGGAAAGGTCAGGCTGGGCCAAGGAACTGCTGATCACGTTATTGGCCCGATTCAGAGTATCAATGGTTGCGTTGGGGTCTATCACTGCATAGACCGTATAGGGTGCTGTGCCAGCCGGTATAGTCCAGGGTACGGATACCGACTTTACTTCACCAGGCTTAAACGAATCGGCAATGGTGGCAGTACTGATAAGGGTACCACCATTGGCAGGATCACCGTTATAAAAAGCAACCGGTACATTCTGGGTTACCTTGTCACCCAGGTTCTGTGCCACAGCAGTTAAGGTAATGGCTGTTTCGGGGGCCGGGTTACGCGGGTCGGAAACCAGGCTACCCGCCTCAAGGGCCAAGTCATCCCCCATGGTGTGCTTCAGCATATACAGGTCGGTCAGTGCTCCGGTAGTTGTTGTGCCGTCCGGATTTATCAAAAGCTTCCTGTTATAGACCGAGATAATGGTATCAGCCCCCAAGAATGCGATTGAAGGCCACTGTTCGGTCTCAGCATCAAAGGTCAGTTGCTTTGGTTCACCCCAGACCTTGAAGACCGGGTAATAGAACAGACCAAACAGGTCAGAGGTGCTGCCTTCACTGTTGTCAGCATAGATCACCGCCACCTTGCCGTCTGTGGCCTGGGCCTGTTTATAGTCAGCCAGGGTGTTGGTGTAGCTCTCTTCAGCACGGATCACCGTGCGCTTCTCTAAGTCAAAGTTCACCACGCTGGAGAGTTCATTACCCCGTACCCAGGTCATTACCACATTGTTGCTACTGTCCAGAGCCAGTTGCGGGTTGTCGTCTATCACACTGTCGGTTGTCAGGCGGGTCAGGCTACCCCACGTTCCACCACTGTTGGTCAGACGGTACAGTTCCAGATCTTCCAAGGTACCGGTATCGCCATCACCATCAAGGGAAAGCACAATGTTGGCAACGGTCCCGTCATACACAGCACTGTACCGCTTAATGGCGTTGGGTATGCTGGCCAGCAGTTGCGGCGCACTCCAGGCAGTACCGTTGTAGGTGGCAGCATACAGACTATTGGGCTTGGTTGCGCTGCCGTTCAGGTCGTTCTGGCTGTTGGCTATCCAGGTCAGCAGCAGGTTATTTTTGTCCTTACCGGCAAGTTTTGGGCTTCGGTCAAGATTACCGTTATCAGTCAGACGCACAGCAGTGCCCCAGGTCTTGGTGACAGGATCGTACACCGCAGCGGCAATCTCCATCAGCGGGGCAACATCTTCAAGTTGGGCCGTATCCGGCAGAGTAGTTTTCATGTCCTCCCATGCTGCTACCATGCTGCCGTCACTAAAGGTTAGTGACGTTGGGCTAAAGTCTGCGGTACCGTTGTCAGCTACGGCAACCGGTGTACTCCAGGTAGCGCCGTCAAAACTGGCATGTTGCAGCATGGTACCATTGATAGAGGTGCGCTCGGCATTATCGGTCAACCAGAGCAGGTTAACGTTACTACCACTTGATGATAGCGAAGCCGATGAGGCAGGAAACGTAGAAGTGACTATCGGTGCAGAGGCAACACTATAACTCTGGGTCTCGGTAACCACCTCTTTAACGGCGTAACTTGGCGCAGCTTTGAAACTTGCCGGCGCTGCAACATGCAGATAGGTGCGTGGAATAAGGTTTGGTTTACTACCGGCAGATGACATCTTTTCCAGTACTGCAGAACTGCTCTGGGGACATGCACCACTCACACATCGTGTCCAGCGATAGGGGCCAACCTCTTGTTCAAATTTCCAGAAATAGGCTTTTGCGCTTATCTCAAGAAACACCTCCGCATACTTCAAGTTTGAATACAGCTTCTGGTCATAAAACCAATCTGTCTCACTCTTCATACCGCCTTTGGCAGTCGCTTCAATAGCTGCTACATCATCCAACCCTGGTCCGCCGCTAAACGTAATCGTCGGGTTAAGGTGCATAGAGCCATGGCTGTTGTTGGCAAGCGTATCAGTTACATTCAGGGAAAAATCACCTGCAAGGTTAATTGATGCCTTTGCATACAGCGGAATAGGTGGAACTGCGGGAATAGCAAAATAATAATTCCCGTAAATAGTTAAATCTGTTGCCAATGCAATATCCAGAGAGCCTTTCCAACCAGAGTTCTGGGTGCCGCAGCTTGCAGGTTCAAAACTGTATTGCTGACTAAATTCTGGTACCATTGATGCGTCAAATCCTCCAATACGCACCTTAGGGAAATGACGCCAATCATATTTACCATTTTTTAGACGTTCTTGAACCAGCTTTACGTAGTTTTTCAAACCATTCGGATTTTTTCTCCAGGTAAATCGCCCATCTGCCTTTAACTGCTCAATATCTGAAAACTTGAGATCATAGCTCGCCTTACCTTCACGCCCTGTAAAACTAAAATCTATTTCAGGAATATATTGCATCAGAACCGGAGCTTTCTCAAACAAGGGTATATCTGCTGCTACATCAGTTATCTTGTTTAAAAAATCTTTATTAAGGATATTGGTGTAACGATACTCACCACCTTCATCATGCACCTTCATACCCGTTGTAATAGCAGGTAGGTTAGGCTCAACCGGCAATGGCTTGGTTACCTGAAAGTCAGCATTTTTAGCGGCAGACTGACTGCCATCACTTGCTATTGCAATGGCCTGCAAGGTACCACAGGCATCGATTTCTGTACCTACATTGATGGTTTTTGTCGCAATATTACCGGTCGTTGGGACATCGTAACTGCCATGGGAAGTAATAAAGCGGACCTTTGATGGTGTCTTGCCATTCCAATCCACTTCTGCGGTAAAGGTAACCTCAAAGCCGACACCGGGCAGAAAGTAATAAGGCCTACCTGAAGAGTATTTTGAGGTAAGCGACATCACACGCATACCGTTTGCAGAACTCAGACTAACATCTTTAAGACTTGTCTGATTTGGGTTAAGCGTTATTGCCCCTCGCCACGTATCGTATCCGCTTTTAGTTCCAACCACCTCATAGCTGCCGGAAGGCAGAACTTCTGTCTGATACATACCGCTTGCATTGCTTGTATAAGGCCCATAACTGCCAACCATAATCGCAGCAGAGTTAATTGCCTGTTTGGTTGATGCATCTGTTACTTTACCCCCTAGAAGTGCGTTTCCAACCCCGCATGCCTGGCCTGAAAGGTCTACTGTCAGGTCTCCCTGGCTGGAAGGTATTGTTAGCACTGCC
>DAIQQT010000064.1:0-10264 GCA_036786685.1 Trichlorobacter sp. | reverse complement strand
TAACAAATCCTGGGAAACACCTTCAGAATGCGGATATTGTTCGGCTGCATGTCGTTCACCGCCAGAGAAAACTCCCGCATAACACCTGCGGCACCGGCTGTCAGAAAAAGCTGTTCAGAATCATCCAGCGCGGCAAGAGCAGCCTCAGCATCCTGTTCTTCAAGCAGGCAGCGGATTAACTGTTCACGGGGAAACAGTTCAGCAGGGAATAGTTTGATACAGTGCTGACAGATAGTCTTCAGGCGATTGGTATTACCAAGTGTACGATACGCCATAAGCAACAGACGCCAGGCAAGCAAACGCCTGGGATCTGCCTTGATCAGGGACTGCAATACAGCAGCGGCCTGTTCTGCACTGCCATCATTAATCTTTTGCTCGATAACAGAGCAGGTAAAGTCTGATTTATCCGGGAAAAGCTGCGAGATACGCATTGCCAGACGACCAAAGGCCGCGTCGTCACGACGTTCCACCAGAAGCAGTCCCAGCGATCTGAAGGCTTCCTGGGATTCCTCCAGCTTCCCCTGCTGGAACAGTACCTCGGCGTATTTTAACTTGATATTGGGGTTATGGGCATCTATCCGCTGCATCGCCTCAAGCGCCTTCAGGGCCTCAACGTGATTCTGCAGCGTTTCATAGTGATCATATGCCCGCTTATATTCAGCCATTGCATTGGCAGAGAGGCCATGCTTCTCATTCAGTGACGCCAGAGTCAGGGCCACACCTATATCTTCAGGAAACAGCTTCTCAATCTGCTTATAGACCGCAATCGCCTTCAGATAAAAGCCATTTGCCGTCAAATTTCTACCAACGGTTTCCAATTCTTTACGAGCATCATCAACACGCCTGGATTTAGCAAGCAGCTCGGCAAGGCGCTGCCGTACCCGCAGATCACCGGGATCCACCACCAAAGCGTCCTGGAAACAGGAAATAGCCTTGTCAGTCTGCCCTTTCTGCAGTAACTTTTGAGCATCAGTAAGTAGTTTGTCTTTTTTACTCAACGGTAAATTCCTCTAGGCCACAACCTGCGTCTGGATAACCATAATTGCGTAAACATAATGTATCCCCCCCCCTCTGTCAAGGCGTATATGACTAATTTCACGGACAGTTCATCGAAACACCCCCTCCTGATAATCCTTTGACACTGACCGTCAAATACAGTACCTATTAAGGACGCTTTGCGACGTTCCATTATTCTTTATTTGAAGCGAGAGAGTACCATGCTGATCCTGCCACGCTCCAACCCACTCTATGAAAACCTGTCAGTTCAACGAGTCAATCTGCCTGATGCCATGAAAAAAATGGGGGCAGGAGGCTTTACCGGCTATCTTGGCTACGGCTCAAACAGCTCGGAAGGCTACTTTATATTCATCAAAGGGGCGCTGATCAGTGCCCTCATGCTGGAAGGAACCAGCCGGAAAAGCGGTTTTGAAGCGTTTACCAGCCTTTTTACCCATACACTCCTCGAAGGAGGGGTCATCAACGTCTACCGCATGACCGTTGACCTTGCGGTCTGCACCCAGGCCCTGCTGCATGGCACGGTGATAGCCAAGCCGGATCTGGTCAGCAATCTGGACCTTAAAACCGTTTTACATCAGATAAAGCTCCAGGCAATCAACGGCACGGTCCTGTTCTCAACCGCAGAACGTAGTGCCATGATATTTTATAAGGAAGGAACCCCACTCGGCTTTTACCATGATGCAGCAAAGGAGGTTGAAACTGCCTCGACTGAATCGGAACGGGTTGCTGCCCTGCCACATGCCAGGATCGAAATACGAAGCACACCACCGGCCGAAGAACTGCTCCACCACAATTTTCTGGAAACCCTGAATATTGACCGACTCTGGCAGGCATCACTCAGCCGTCATACGGTTAGCCAGCCTTCTGTAACACCACCAACAGCTGAAGCTCCACCGGTTCCTGCCGTTCCTGCAGTCACAGAACCCCCACCGACTCCTGCGGCTCAACCGGTTCCAGAAATACCGCCCCTCCCCCAAGAAAGCGACGTCAGCGAAAACGATGACGCGCAGTTAACAGAAATAGTCGATGATCTGCAGGAAATAGCCAAGGCATATCTGGGCCGCCAGGGAGCCGATCTGGTTGACAGCCTGATCGATTTAATCGGAGGCAAATCCGCACTACGTGACAGCCAGAAGGTCATCGCCTTTCTGGCTGCTATGGCAGCACAGGCCCCTGACATTGACCCTGAAGCAAAAATTGAAGAGATGGTAGACCTGATGCGTTCGGAAATTGCCGGGCGCCTGTCAGTCTAACCGGCACACGGCACATTTTTATGCAGCGTTCTCTTAATGCAGTCTCCGTCATTCTGGTGGGTCCCCAGTCGCCGGGCAATATCGGCATGGTCTGCCGCGCCATGAAAAATATGGGGCTTTCACGCCTGCGTCTTGTAGCAGGCTGTGAGCACCTGCATCCTGAAGCGTTCAAATTCGCGGTCTCAGCCAAAGACCTGCTGGAACAGGCAGAGCTGTTCGATAGCTTGTCGGACGCCCTGGCAGATATCAGCGTTTCAGTGGCAACCACACGGCGCAGCGGCAAATACCGTCAGGAACTGCTCAGCCCCCCGCAAGCTGCCCAGGCGCTATTACAGGCCCCTGGCCCTGCAGCACTGGTACTGGGCCGAGAAGACCATGGACTTTCCACAGCGGAACTTTCTCTGTGGACCTTGGAGTCAACGATCCCCTCAAGCTCAGAGTATGGCTCGCTTAACCTCGCCCAGGCCACCCTGATTTTCTGTTATGAGCTGTTTAATGCCGCTGCTGCCGAAACAGACACGACTCAACGGACACTGGCACCCTCGGGCGAACTTGAGCCCCTGTTCTCTCACATGGAAAACACCCTGCTGCGGATAGGACACCTGAATCCCCAAAACCCTGATCACATTATGCGATCTCTGCGCCGGGTTTTTTTCAGGGCAGGGCTCGACAGCCGGGAGGTTGCCATCCTGCGCGGTATGCTATCCCAGATTGACTGGGCTGCGGGTGACTTCAGTGATCGGAAAAAATCAACATGACCCCCACCCTGATCGGCTTGATCGCCGGGCTGCTCACCAGTATTGCTGCACTGCCGCAGGTCGTAAAAACATGGCGCAGCCGTCATGCCCGCGACCTTTCCATCTGGCAGCCACTACTGCTATCTCTCGGGGTTGCATTGTGGCTGATCTACGGTATGCTGATAGGCGATACACCTTTGATCCTGGCGAACATCACCCCGCTGATCTGCAACCTGCTGTTAACCGCCATGAAGCTGAAATTTTCTGACAACGGTAGTGAACACAACGAGGAGGCACCTTCATGAAACGATCATCACTTTATCTGCTTGGACTGTTACTGGTTTCCATCCTCTCGGGCTGCGGCTACAACACCATGCAGGCCAATGAAGAGGCAGTCATTGCTGCCTGGGGCAATGTGGAATCCTCCTACCAGCGTCGCAATGACCTGATCCCCAATCTGGTTGAGGTGGTAAAAGGGTATGCAAAACACGAGGCAGACACCCTTAAAGCGGTTACCGAGGCCCGGGCAAAGGTGGGCAGCATGCAGCTGAGCAAAGAGGTTATCAACGACCCGGCAGCCCTGACCAAATTTCAACAGAATCAGGGAGAGCTTTCCTCTGCCCTTTCACGACTGATGGTGGTGGCAGAAAAATACCCTGACCTGAAGGCAAACCAGAACTTCCTTGATCTCCAGAAACAGCTGGAAGGGACTGAAAACCGAATTAATGTAGCACGAGAGCGCTATAACAAGGCGGTCCAGGTCTTTAACACCAGCATCAGAACCTTTCCCAACAGCATGACCAACTCAATGCTGCTGCACCTGAAGCGCAAAGAACCGTTTAAGGCAGAAGAAGGTGCCAAGACAGCACCCAAGGTAAAATTCTAACCGGTTCCACACGAGGATTTTATGCGTCTTAATGCCTACAAACTGTTCATGCTGTTCGTCATGCTGTTTACCCTGACGCAGACCGCTTCTGCCCTTGATGCTCCTCCTTTACAAGGGAGAATTAACGACTATGCCGGTATGTTGTCACCAACAACGGCCCGGTCACTTGAGCAGAGACTGGCTGCCTTTGAAAGGGAAACCACCAATCAGGTGGTGCTGCTGACGATCCCTTCACTGGAGGGTGATGTTATTGAGAGCTACGCCATCCGGGTGGCCGAAGCCTGGAAAATCGGCCAGAAGGATAAGAGCAACGGCGTGATCCTGATTCTGGCCAAGAAGGAACGCAAGATCAGAATCGAAGTGGGTACCGGACTGCAGGGGGTCTTGCCGGATATTACTGCCGGACAGATCATCCGTAATGTAATAGCTCCTGGCCTACGGGCTGGCAACCCGGATCAGGGCATCAGTGCCGGTCTGGGGGCAATTATTGATGCCACCAAGGGCGAGTTTAAAGCAACACCAGCGGACAAAAAGGCGGCTAAAAAGAAAAAAGGCAGTGGCTTTGGCCTGTTTATTATTCTGTTGCTGGCCGGCCTGGTTATCACCGCTGTTGCAGGATCGTCATCCCGGACTGCCGGTGTCCTGTCAGGCGGCATAAGCCTGCCGGTGGCGGCTGGTATCGGACTTGGCGCCGCACTCTGGAAACTTGGTATTCTGGCACTTCTGGGAGGTATCGCCGGCTTACTGATCAGCCTGTTAATGCGCCTCTTTAATGCCAGTGGTGGCAGTGGCGGCGGATACGGCGGGGGCTGGAGTGGACCAACCATTTTCTACGGTGGCGGCGGAGGCGGTTCATCATCCAGTGATGACAGCTTCTCAGGCGGTGGCGGAGACTTTGACGGCGGTGGTTCATCCGATGATTGGTAAGTTGCACTGTTCATATTTTCTGCTATGCTAACGACTATTCCACGCCACAAAGGACTAAAATTGTGCGTTTGATCTTATTAACCCTTTTCTGCTTCTCGTTAACGCTGACGGCGGTGGTTGCAGCAACAAAACCGGCCGATGGCGAGCGGCTACTACTGATCCGTGCCGCTGGTGGTACCACCGCTGAAAAGGAACTGGCGGCCCAGGCCAGTGTCTATGACAGCATGGTGGAATACCTGACTGATCGGGGCTATCGTGTTGTTGACCGGGCTGCAGCAGAAAAGGCATCCATACAGATCGCGGCAACCCATGAAATTGATCCGGTGCTGAATAAGGCTGCCTCCTATGGTCTTACCTTTTTGGCCGAATATACTATCCATTTCAAAACTTCTACCATTGTAAAAGACCCTGAAAAGGGGATCGGCGCGTTGGTGAGGGTCAGTGCAAAGATCGTCGACAACACCGGCGCCCGCATCATTGTCGCCAAGCTGGCTGAGGCATCATCTGGTGGCCACACCACTGAAGACGCCATTGACAAGGCGGCCAGAAGCGCCGGAAAAAAATTGACTGAGCAACTGTCAAAAGGACTTGAGCAGCATGTCGTACAATACGGCAATGAAGGCCGTACCGTCACCATGGTCTTAGAGGGGCGGGAGACCCAGACCGCGCGTCTTGTCATCCTGCTTGAAAAAAATCAGTCGGTGGCAGCTGTTAAAGAGGTCGAGGCTGGCGGCGGTAAAGTCACCCTGGAAATTATTTGCAAGACCCGGCGCGACCAGCTTGAACGGGAACTGATCAGGCTGGCTTCCCAGCAGGGAATACAACTTCAGAAAATCAGATCAGAAGGTAATCGCAGCACTTGGAAAATCCGATAGGAGGAAGAGTTATGAAACGAATTCTGGTATTGGCATTGGGTTTGATGCTTCTCAGTGTAAGTGCGGCATTTGCCGCAACCGTAACCGCCACCGGAGAAGGCCCGGCCAAGGATGTGGCACTGGCAACCGCCATGCGCCGTGCCGTTGAGCAAGGGGTCGGCACCTTTATCAAGTCAGATTCAACAGTTGTTGACTCGGCCCTGATTGATGACAAGATCCTTTCCCACAGTAAAGGCTATGTCACCAGTTACAAGATCATCAAAGAAGAGAAAACTGCCGATGGTGTCGTTATCACCATCACTGCCAATGTTGATAACAAGCTGATCAAGGGCGACATTGATGCCCTGACCATCCTGCGCAAAAATGCCGTGGTGGGCAACCCACGCATCCTGGTGGCCTTCAGCAACAAATCAAAGGACAAGATCTTCAAGGACAAAGAGTTCACCGAAGAGATCTATAACGGTATTGTTGAATCGCTGACTGACAAGCAGTTCCGGGTGGTTGACAAGGCCTCTGCCGAGCGTTTCTCCATGCAGCAGGCAGAGACCCACGAGATTGATGTGGACCTTAACAAGGCAGCTGCCTATGGCCTCAAATTTCACGCTGAGTACACCCTGTTCTACAATGTAAGCGGCGTGGTTCGTGAAGGGGCCATCGGTAAGAGTGTACTGGTCAACGTCAAGACCCAACTGATCGACAACACCCGTTCACAGGTCATCACCAGCAAAAAGGTTGAGCAAGCCGGCATGGGCCAGACCGTAGAACAGGCCCTTGAAAAAGCTGCCCGTGAAGGCGGTAAGAAGATCGTTAACCCGATGATTGACGTGCTGCAGAAACACTGGATGGATCAGCAGCAGAACGGTGCCATGTACACCATTATTATCGATGGCGTGGATGACCCTGAGCAGATCGCCAAATTCACTGAAATGTTTGAGAAGTTCCCACTTGCTACCGGTGCCAAAGAGGTTGAGTCCGGTGGCGGTAAGACCACCTTTGAGGCCACCTACAAAGGTAAGCGAGACCAGCTTGACCGCGACGTGATCCGTGTAGCCAAGGAGCTGGGCTGGACCATGAAAAAGATCCGTGCCGAAGGCGCCAGAAGCACCTGGAAAAAGCAGTAAGGGGGAGCTATGAAAAGAATCATTCTACTTGCACTGACCGCCCTTCTGGCACTGAACAGTCTTGCCAGCGCTGATCAGTTTACTGCAACCGGACGTGGCATGTCTGAAGATGCAGCGGTTACAAGCGGCCTGAACAGCGCCATTGACATGGCAGTAAAACAGATTCTTGATGAAGAGACCGTCAAGAAAAACAAGCAAAAGATCGCCGGTGCACTGAAAGGCAAGACCAGGAAACTGGCCCGACTGGTGCAAAAAGGAGAACCGGAATTTACCGGGGCCGGCTATGAACTGCAGCTGACCGCTGAAGTAAATCTGAAGGCGCTTGAAAATGAGATTAACGCACTGGGACTGATGCAGGATGCCATGGGCAATCCCCGCATCATGGTACTCTACAATCCCAACCTGCCCCAGGGAGCCACGCTGGGCAGCACCCGTGCTGATCTTGAGGCATTTTTTGATAACTCCTACGGGGCAATTGTCGAAGTACTGGCCGACAAAGGCTTTGATGTGATTGACAAGACTTCAGCCCAGAAATTCTCCGTCCAGGTGGCCGAGACCCACGAAATGGACCTCGACACCAACAAAGCTGCCCTCTATGGCCTGAAATACCATGCTGACCTGGTACTCTACTACCAGACCGTCGGTATTGGCCGTCAGGGTCACTGGAACTACACCGGCGGAGCAGCCAAGATCTTCCTGCGGGCCCAGCTGATCAACCCCAGCACCTCACGGGTGGTTGCCAGCAAGGATGTTGAATCATCCTCCCATGCCGGCACCATTCAGGAAGCTCTGTACCGCTCTGCCAAAGATGTGGGACACAAAATATCCAATGTCATGATTGATTCCATTAAAAAGAGTTGGAAACGTGAAAAATCCGGCGCAGGTACCTTTATTATTGTGCTGGATGGTGTTACAGAAGTTGATGACGTAACCAGCTTTAAAGATGCCCTTAAGGCGGTGACCGGCATGGAAAATATCCGTGAACGGGAGTCCGGTGGCGGCAAGACAACCTTTGAAATAAAATCCGGCAGCAGCGCTGATGCGGTCAAGAGCGCCATCAACAAAACCGGCAAACAACTGGGCTGGACGCTTAAGTTAATCCGTTCTGAAGGTGCCCGCAGCACCTGGAAACGCCAGTAACGCTATTTATCTCCCATAGGAGGCTTTATAAATGAAACGTATCCTGCTGATCATGATTACCCTGGGGCTGATACTGCTGCCGCTGCTGGCTGCAGCTGAAGTGCGCACCTATACCGAAATTGTCACCGTTAAAGTGGATGACGATGAGTACACCGCCCGCAAAAAGGCGGAGCAGCGCGGCCGCGAGCAGGCTCTTGAACACTACCTGCGTGATGTCTACCCGGACCGGGCTGCAACCCTGAACCTGACCGGTGATGAGAAATATATCAAAGACCTTGAAATACTTGAAAGTAGCGTCAGCGGCATGTTTGGCAAGGAACTGAAGGCCAAGATCAGAATCACCATCAACGAAGAAGCGGTACGGGCCTATCTGAAGCGCCAGGGCGCTGTTACCGGCAAGAATGAAGAGCGCCGGATCGTGGTTATGATCATCCCCGGCAAGATGGATACCGGCGATGCGCCGATGATCCTGGATAACGTCCGGGCTGAAGTACGCCGCAGCCTGACCGCTGCCGAGTACACCGTGATTGACTCAGACGACGAAGCCGTTCACTCAGCCCTGACCGAAGAAGCGGACTACAACAAGATGGTCAAGCATATGAATAAAATTGCTGATCAGCTGGCAGACAAAGGCGAATGGCTGGTTCTGGGCAAGGTCGATGTCAGCGTTGCCCCCAGTGGCTCTGCCTATGTCTACCGCGCCATGATGACCGGCAAGACCGTCAGCCTAGCCAGCCGCGATCTGATGTGGGAAGGAAACCCTGACGGCGTTGCACGGGCCTCTAAAGATGAAGCAAAGGCCGCTATCCGCCTGGCAGCCATCGCAGGCGGCAAGGCCTTTGCCAAAGAGGTGGTCAACGCACTGAACACCAAGACCCTGACCCAGGAACGGCGTGGTGCCCGCTTTGAAGTAATCATGCCGACCGCCGGTAACTACCGTCTTGAGCGCAAGCTGCTCAAGCTGTTAGGCGAAGATATCAAAGGCCTGAAAAATGTCAGCCAGAAGAACCGTGGTAAAGGTGATATGGTGGTTGACCTCTACTATGCCGGCAAGATCAGCGATCTGGTTGATCTGCTGATGGACAATTTTGAAAAAGACGCACAACTGAAGCGCTGGAATCCCGAAATACAGGGCAATAAAGTTGTATTCAAATAAGTAACCACGCGGCAGTTGAGCCCTCCACCTCAGCTGCCGCCTACTGCTTCACAGTACGCTAGATCCAGTTTAAAAGGAGCAAAAAGCAGGCGGCAACAATGTTGTTGGTCTCTGCAGGTTCCTCCCCGGACACAATCAAACCATTCTCCTGGAGGCATGTAGCAATGAAACTATTGAGTGACCTGAAATACCTGTTGTTAGCCGCACTGCTGGCTCTGGCGACCAGCAGCCTGTCCGGCTGCGCCACCGGCATGTCTGCCCTTGAGTGCGGAGCAGAGTCCATGAACCCCACCGTTATGGCTGCGCTTGACTCTTTTGAGTCTGCTGCCATATCAATCAAACTCTCAAACCGGGTACTGCTTAACTCCCCCTTGTCTGAGCAGGATAACTGGCCCAATGACCTCTTTGGCGCTCCTTCAGGCGGCGCATTATTCAAGATGGGCTTATCAGCCTTTGCCTCATCACAGGGGATTACCCTTGCTACAGAAATTGACCCGGCCACCGGCTGGCCACGCCCCACCAGTGCGCTCTACATATTCCTTAAGGAGCGCGAGAAACTGCTGAACAAGCATGTCAACAGACAGGACATTGCTTTTTTCAAGTCGCAGCCCCGTGATGTCTACTACCGTGAGCTTGGACCACGGAAGAAGCCGGACACAACCCACGAGTATGTCTATCGCAACCCGCTCATGGCCTATGGTGTGGTGGCAAATAACAAAAAAGAGATGCTGCAGCTTGAGGAAGAAATCAACCTGACTGCCAACGGCTATACCCAGTGTGATGCATTCCTGCGTACTGCCAGCACCAACAGTACTGAAGAAGTCAAGAAGGCTGCCTGCAAAGATCCTGCTTTAAAAGATGATGCCATTACTGCGGCTCTCAAAGAAAAGACCGAGGATATGGCAACCATGGAAAAGACCTATGGCAAGCTGGCCAACAAGGTCTACTCTGCCTCTGTTGCAGGGGCTGACTTTTCCATGGCCTCCATGGTTAAGATCGGCTGCGCCGTTGTCAACGGCATCCGGGCCTTCCCTAACATCAACAACGAATTCCGCAGAGTGCGCGGTGTCTACAACGCAGCCATGCTGTTTCCGCGCATAAAAATGGTTCTGGGCTCGTTGGGAATCTACAAAGACAACCTGGGACTGCAAT
>DAIQQT010000063.1:9354-10306 GCA_036786685.1 Trichlorobacter sp. | reverse complement strand
TGTACGCCTTGGGAAGTGTTTCAAGGCTGGCGGGTTGGCCCAAACTCAATCTTCTGGAATGGGGTAACAGGTTGTTTTCCAGAGCATTAAAAAGACAATGCCCTGGAAAACAACCGCTAATAAAACCCATGTGCGGCAAATGGATGTCTGGTCGCATGATCGTAATCATGCGTACCACAAGGAAAGAGATTAAAAGGATTGGACGGCATGAAGGAGAAGAGAAAGGCCACCGGTGGAGTAGTCCGTGAGGTTAAGGGAAACCTCCGCTTCCCCCTTGACAAAACTTATCATGGATGTCCCTCTATTTTTTTGCCAGGTTTACTATTCTGTCCAGAGTGTCTGCGTGGTGACCCCCAACCATATTTTAGGAAGATATGGAGATTGTCACTATCTACGGTTTGCCCAACCCACTGCTGTTACCTGCATGACCGATGTCCTCAATGCAGTACCCCCCTTACACCATATATCGCGTGTCGCAACGGTCAGATGACTGACTGTTACAAGTGCGGAAGAAGTTTGTTACCAGATCAAGCTTGGTTATCGGCAGTCCCTGATGAACTTGTGAGTGTGACAAAACACCTGCTCAAGATCTTGGATGACGGGATAGTGATGATAGGTGGCTCACCGGTTTATTCACATCTGTACTTCAGGGTGCTTCACCATATATTGCAGTTGATGATGAACAGAAAGTGGGGAGATCGGCTTTGCGATGATGCCAGGCCGGAGTTGAGTGGAAGTCTGACTAAAATGTTTGAAAGAATGTCCATTTTTGATCAGGCAAAGCTGATTGAGAGAGCTGTTTGGTTACTGAATGAGTGGCCAGAGAGATTTGTGGATGTTCGTTTAACCTGTCCGGTGGAGTCGGTGGATGTGAGCATCCGGCCGGCAATGTCGTAGCTGAAGGTTTCTTCGGTGGTGTCAGGGTAGTTCTTTCTTAGCAGGCGGTTGTTGG
>DAIQQT010000063.1:0-9254 GCA_036786685.1 Trichlorobacter sp. | reverse complement strand
CGTCATAGCTGTAGCTGATGGTCTGGCCTTTGGCATCGGTTTTTGAGGTGAGGTTATGTTGGAGATTTCCCCGCCGCTGGCACATGCGCCAACGGCGGGGTGGGTGGTTGATTGGGTTGAGAGAGCATAAGTTTCGTATTTGAGGGGGAGAAACAATACGCATCTACACCACCGCCCGTGCCTCGATGCTATGAAGCAGGGCTACTATCTCAGTACATCCCCCTGGTAGTTAAATAATAAGCTAATACAAGTGTTATAAGACCGATGGCAAAGAATATGAGTTCAATAGTATATTCATTACTTCCAGACATAACGCTTTCTACAACATCAACAAGCATGTCTATTAAAGAAAACAAATACCTGGCAACGCTTAGCTTTGCCTTTTCATTATATTTAACTCCAATTGAAATAATAGATGTGATAAAAAATGATATTCCAATACCAAATAATATAATTTCAAAAATTATCATTATTCATCCTCATCACTATTTTAAGGGCAATTCTTTTCAACTGGACTTCCTATTGGGAAGGCAATACCTACAGCAAAGCCCTTGCCTAAAGTTATTCCTGCAATACCTGAAACTGAGGGAGGTGCTATGAGTTCACCCATTTGTGAAATGCTAAAACTTCTACCCCATCCTGCAAATGCTGCAGACAAATCAAAACCCATAACTACTCCGTTTGGTTGCCTCCCAGATGGTGTAGGAGGGCCATAAAAATCAGTTCCATTTGTAGTTGCATAAGCACCAATACCTGCAGAAGTCCCTCCTAAAATTATGTAAGATCCGGAGACTTGTTTGCAGTTACAACAATCAGATTTTAGGCTAATAACACTCCCCGTAAAACGCCAAACAGTGCCGCAAACCACATTTGCTGACCAATGACAGTAATCAGACCAAGGATGTAGCCCTGTTGGATCAACAGCATTTATGGGGTTGCTTTTAACGTAAGCATAGACATTTATCCCTCCCCCAAACCCAATCGGGTCTTTTTGAACAAACCTCCCCACGCTTGGGTCATAATACCTCGCCCGGTAGTAGTACAGCCCTGTTTCCTTGTCCCACTCTCTGCCGGTGTAGCTGTATGGCTGGCTGATCAGGTGTATGCCGGCTTTCCGGTTGCCAAAGGAGTCGTAGTCAATCTTGTCTATAACAATACCATATTTGTTGCTTAGGGCAATGATGCTGCCAAGTCCGTCGGCGTGGTAGTACCAGCTGTTGCTGCCTCTGGTCAGTGAAAACGGTTCGTCGGTGCCGGGGCCATGCAGATAGCGGGTTGTTCCGGTGAAGTCAGCACCTATGATGTTTGTGTCCCGCTGTTCAAGGATGATGTTCTGACCATCGTAGGTGTAGCTGTGTGTGTCGGTTCCGTTAAGCAGGCACCATGTGCCGGTGGTTTTCTTGCTGATCCTTCTGCCAAAGGGGTCGTAGCTGAAGCTGGTGGTGACGATGGCCTGGCCAAATTTGATTTCTGTCTGGATCAGGCGGTTTTCAAAGTCATAGTTGTAGTGGGTGGTTACCGGACTGTTGGGCAGGCCGGTTGGTTCGGTCTTTGTAATCAGGTTGCCGTTTTGATCGTAGCTGTAGCTGGCCTTGCCGGTGGGAATCGCGGTCTGGCCGAAGAGTTCAGCCAGTATCCCTGTGGTATTGCCGGTTTCTTCGGTTAGTTGGTTGGCCTGGTTGTGCAGGTATCTGAGTGTTGGCTTTGGTCCGCTGATCCGGTTGCCAACCGGGTCGTAGCTGTACTGTTCGGTGCTGCCCAGGGGGAAGGCCGGTTTTGCCTGGGTCAGGCGATAGAGTGGATCATAGCTGTAGGTGATGGTCTGAAGCAGTTGCTTTTTTGAAAGCCGGTTGCCCACTTTGTCATGGGTGTAGCTGAAGCTGTCAATGGGGAGCCCCAGCGCTCCTTTGTGGCTGAGTGAGGTGAGTTTGCCGGTGCTGTCGTAGCTGTAACTGGCGCTTGCGCCGTTGGGGTAGCCAAGTTTGGTTCTTCTGCCCAGGCTGTCGTAACTGAATGAATAAGCTTTTCCGTTACTGGTGATTTTGGCGAGTCTTCCGGCGCTGTCGTAGCTGTAGGCAGCGTTTGTGCCATCGGGATAGGTGAGGCCTGTTTTTCTTCCGGCGCTATCGTAGCTGTACTGGATAACCTGTCCGGTGGAGTCGGTGGCTGTGAGCATCCGGCCAGCAATATCGTAGCTGAAGCTGTAGGAGATGTTTTTGTTGGCTGCGGTAAGCAGGTTGCCTTTGCTGTCGTAGCTGAAGGTTTCTTCGGTGTTGTCAGGGTAGTTCTTTCTCAGCAGGCGGTTGTTGGCGTCATAGCTGTAGCTGATGGTCTGGCCTTTGGCATCGGTTTTTGAGGTGAGGTTGCCTTTGCTGTCGTAGCTGTAGGAGGTGACCATATTCAACGGGTCGGTTTCCCGGGTCAGTCTACCCAGGTTGTCGTAGTCATAACGGGTGGCGTTGTTGTTGGCATCGGTCAGGGCGGTAAGTTTATCTACCCCGCCACTGCAACTGGGACAACTTGTGCCGCCGTAGGCGTAGGTGGTGACGTTGCCCAGGGCATCGGTTGTTTTGATGAGCTGGTTTCTGCTGTTGTACTCGTATCTGGTGCTGTTGCCGTTGGCGTCGGTGTCAGAGAGTTTGTTGCCGTTTTTGTCGTAGGTGTAAGTGGTACTGTTACCCTGGGGGTCGATGCTTTTGATCAGTCTGCCACGGTTGTCGTAGCTGAGTTTGGTAATACCCCCTTTGGCATCGGTGATGGTGGTGATATTTCCGGCTGCATCGTAGCTGTAGTTGGTGGTTGCGCCGGAGGCATCGGTGACGCTGGTCATGTTGCCTGCTGCATTATAGCTGAAGCTGGTGCTTTGTCCGGCAGCGTCGGTTACTTTGGTCATGTTGCCTTTGCTGTCGTACTGGTAGCTGGTGGAGGCACCGGCAGGGTCGGTCAGGCTGGTGAGGTTGCCTTTGGCATCATAGCTGTATCTGGTGATGCCCCCCTGGGGATCGGTGATGCTGGTTGCCTGTCCAAAGCTGTTGTAGCTGTAGCTGGTGCTGTTGCCTGCTGCATCGGTGCTGGAAAGCAGGTTGCCCAGGTTGTCGTAGAGTGTGCTGGTACTGGTGCCGTCCGGGTTGGTTACACCGTTGCGGTTGCCGTTGGCATCGTATTGATAGCTGGTGGTGCCGCTTTGGGGGTCGGTCTTTGAAAGTAGGTAGCCTTTCTGAGTGTCGTAGCTGTAGCTCCAGGAGTTGCCGTCTTTTTCAGTGAAGGTGGTGGTTTTTACGGTTTCACTGGTTTGGGGATAGGTGATGCTTCTGGTTTTGCCTTCAGGGTCGGTGGAGCCGATTACCCGGTGTTGGTCATCGTAGCTGTAGCTGGTGCTGTTGCCCAGTGGGTCTACCTTGCCAAGCATGAAGCTGTTGGTGTCGTAGCTGTATTGCCAGATGCTGTTGTCTTGCTGGGTTACTGTGGTAAGGGTGGCACCTACGGCCAGGGTGTAGCTGTTGCCTGACTGGTCAACGATGGTGGTGAGGTGGTTTGCACTGTCATAGCCAAGGGTGGCAGTGTGGCCTGCCGGATCAGTGATGCTGGTCAGGTTGTTGCCGGTGTAGCTGAAGGTCTGGCCGTTTCCGTTGCGGTCGGTGATGGAGGCAAGCTGACCGCTGGTGTTAAAGCGGTAGACCGTGCCTTCACGTTCAGTAAGGGTGAAGCCGGTGCTGTCTTTTGCAAGTACGGCGTAGTTGCCTGCCTGGGTGCTGTAGCCAGTGCCGTTGGGGGAGTAGGAGCGGTATTTCCAGTTGGGTTCGCTGATCAGGACAGAGCCGTCGCTGTTTTCTTTGAGGTTGTAGCTGTAACTGTGGCTCCAGCCACGGCCCAATGATCCATTGGTTGGATCAAGGCTGTTGTAGTAGAGGGACAGCCCCAGAGGCAGACTGCCGCCCTGGCTGCTGAACAGGTTCTGGGAATGGCTGAGGTTGCCGCTGGCCAGATGGGCAGAGGAACCGAACTGGACGTAGAGGCCGCATTGACCATCAGGAGCGGGTGTAACGGTAAAGTTGGCGGTCTTACTATCAGTGCATTGGCCGTCTGCAGTTGTGGCGGTAAGAGTGGCTGAATAGGACCCGGGTTTAACCACTGTGCCATCGGCAAGCTTGCCGTCCCAGGTGGCGCTGACGCTGTTGCCGCTGCCGGTGAAGGTACGGTCAAGTGCGGCCAGGGTCCAGCTGACAGCTTGCCCAGACGATTCGGCAACGCTGCCGTTGAAGGCAATGCTACCGCCGGAGGTAGGGTTGAGGATGGTGTTGGTGCCAGTAAAGTTGGTGGTTTGCAGGTCACAGGCAAGTTGATCTTCTATTAGTTCTACCTTGGTATACCTGAGCTCTGCTACGCCGTTTACAGCTTTTGGAGTTAAAATCATCGTCCCGTTTGCAACCTGGCTAGACGGCACTTCATAACTAACTATACCGCTACCGTAGTGCCGATTATGACTATTTATTCCGGTACTCCATAAATTTACATCGAATGTAGGGTTGATGTTGTTGATCGTCAGATCATTAGGAACTGGCACATTGTCAGCATATTTGATGCTTAATTCACCTGAAATTAGCAACTTATATTTTTTGCCATTACTTATGTTTATGGCAAGTGTTAAATTGCTATGAACTCCACTTTTCTCGTAGTCAGCCGTAGCCGTCAATCCGCACTTTTGAGCAGCATCATATGAACTATTAGTCGGCAAAATACTTCCTGTAGAAGCAGCCATTAAACCATTGCCATCACTTATTTTGCCTAAATACGTCTGCGGCGCTTGATAACAGTCTGTTTGGGGGCCTTTATTAATAATTCCTTGCGTAATACGACAACCATTACCATCAACTTCAATACATTTATATTTTATATTTGTTATATTAGTTGAACAAGCAGTTTGGTTATTTTCTGTGGTAGTAAAATAGTCATATTTATGATTCCATGTACTATCAATAAATATGTATGATGACTGGCAGTATTCTCTATAATCATAATTTAATCCAATACCAGAATAATATGACGTATATTCATATCCATAAGGCTGGTTTTTATTCACAATAACAGTTGCATCATTGCTTGCTAAAACGATAGTAGGGATAATTAAAAATGATATCGACATCATTGCTGTTACAATTAGTCTTGATGACAAATGCTTCATTTTCATTAACAGACATCCTTTGACATTAAGTTGGAGACACTTTCAAAAGATTCTTCGTCGAATTGAGTGGTCAGTGGTTTGAGTACAGATATTTTTCATATACAAAGAAGCAGGAGTAATCAGGTAAAAGCCGGTTCATCAGATTTCTCCAAGGCATGAAATTACATTGATAAATTCATCGAGGCTGCTAGCGCGAACTACGCCAATCAATACGATCAGTCGGCAAAAGGGTAATTGATTACGATATATGGATATCCAGATACCACTGATTTCCGCAATTGCAAGGGGGGAATGAAAAAATATTTTAGGGGGCGCATCTTCGCTTCAAGGTGCTGGATAAGGACGGCTTGCAGAAGGCTGCCATGCTCAATCTGTTCTGAATCCTTGATGTGCTATTATTTCAGTCTTCTGTGGCACGCCAAGTTGCACCCTATACGTTTTCAAGCGGCAGCCTGACTTCCATATCCAGATCAAACCGCCCGTAGGGATTGATATGTTGCGTAATCAGCGGACTGAGTGCTGCCAGATCACGGGTCGTCATCCTGTCAGACCAGACCGGTTCTTTGAGCACCTGCTGGATCATCAAGGTATTGATGTACACCATGCTGGCCTGCAACAGGTGCAGGCAGAGCAGCCCCATCTCCTGGCCATCCCTGCGGTTGGTTGCTATCTCCCCCTGCTTGCCGTAATAGATGAAGCCGTTGGTACTGTTCCAGCTTTCAACCACATTTAACCCTTCATGGATTTCTCGTCGCAATTCCTCTGAATCCAGATACCGGCAGAGGAAGATGGTCTTGATCGCCTTGCCCAGTTCCGCCAGGGCCTTGTAGGCAGGGTGCTGGATGTTATTCCGGCTGAACCGGCGCAGCAGACTCTCCGCATCAGCCATTCCCAATTTCAAGGCAGCAGCGTGCTTGACCATGGTGTCCAACTGCTCCTCTATCAACTCCCAGTTGATAGCCTTGGCTGCTATGATTGGGTTGATGTTCGGGAAGTCTTGTTTGCTGTCAGCCTTATACAGCTTCTGTTTGTTGATTCCTTTCAGTCGGGGCATCAGGTCAAACCCCAACAGCCTGCAGAAGGCAAAGGCAACCGCATTCTGACCATGGCTGTCCACATACTGCCGCTCAACCTCCATCTCTGTGCAATGTCTCAGTACTCCCTGGATCATGGCCGCTGCCTCTGATGACGAGACCCGTTTGAATTGGGAGTAGATGCAGGCGGCATTCTTTTCCACATGCCAGTAAACCATGACACCCCGGCCTCCATAGCGGAGGTGCCATTCAGTCAGCAGGTTCTGATCCCAGGCACCAAACTGCTTGGAGTCAGAGGCGCAGGCAGTGGTCGCCTCACCCCAGATTTGCGGCAAGCGGATTGCCAGGGTTGCATTCACCACCTGGGCAATGGCCTGACGCAATCCCTCGTTGGAGATGAATCGACGACGGACGTAGAGCAGATCCTTGTAATCATCGTCTGGTAAAGATTCCATACTCTTGATGCCAGTATTGGTGCCCATACCGAACAGACAGAGTAAAATCCTGCGTCTGAGGGTGGCCTTGTCCATGTGACTGCGTTCGGTACCACTCTGGATAAAGCGGGTAAAATCTGTCCGCAGGTCTGCCTCTTTCAATACATCCAGCAGACTGGTACCTGGCCAGCGCTGTGTGATCTCCCGTTTAAGGGTTGCCAGATTTTCTGGTTCTGACTGGGGGTCAAAGGGGGTGACCGAGATCCGGTGGTCATCCTTCACAGCTACAATCCTGACCTTGGGGTTGAGCGGTATGCGCCTATTGAGGTTATCAAGGTGGCGAGTCAACTCCTGTCGCAATGATGTAGTGAATTCCTTCGCATTAAGAGGGATGCCCAAATCCTTATAGTAGCTGGCTTTCCGCTCTTCAAAGTCCTGAGGTAGGTCTTCTTCCGGGTCACGATAACGTCGGCTGCCAACTACCCAGATCTCGCGGCAACGGAGTTGTTCCCGCAAGGATCTGAGAACGCAGATTTCATAGGCATTGCGATTGACCACACCATCTTCAACCACCAACTGCATCCAGTTTGAGGGAACAATACCCTTCAAAGGGACTTGGACCTCTTCCGGGAAGGTTGGCTTCTTGTGTTCCAGTTGCGAAGTTATCAGATCAAGGGCTTGCAGGAGTGGTTGGTATTGGGCATTGGTGCAGCGAAATTCCAGGTTATGCAGCAGTTCAGGCAGCATCCTGCGGTAGTGGTGCCGATAGGCTTTCTGCAAGGCTGTTCTGACTTTGCCGGTATACCCGGAACTGGCTTCTACTTCCTTGATCAGGGTTTTCAGCCATGGTTCGGGGGCTTCGGGAAAGATGACATCGGAGACAATGCCCTGGGGAGCTTCAACTGAGGCCTTGGCGATCCGGTAGAGCTTGACCATCTTGCTGGGTGCTTTCTGGAGTGCTTCGCCAAGCCCTTCATCAATCCTCTTCTCTGCTTTTTTACCCATTTTGTGGACTGTCTCGATCAGCAGATCCACCAGGTGGTCGGTCAGTTCTTCACTACGTCGATGAAGGAAGGCTGCAATCAGGGTAGCCCGAAGAGGGGCTGCATGCCGCCTTAGCTCAAATGGCTCCTCAACAGCCACACGTTTGGCATAGCGTTCCAGCAGTTTTGGAGAGACGTCTTTGAAGAGATCAGGTGGAAGGCCAATGTCTCTTACTGTCTGCAGACGAATGACAGCCTCTTTAATGCTGTCAATACCTGCCTTGCCGGGATCACTTTTAAGGTTCTGCCAAACCGTCCAGTCGCCATCATCTGCAGGATGGACCAGAAGAAGGGCATCCATACGTTTCAGGATGGTTGGGGTAAGGGCACTGGTGATTGCTGTACAGAAACGGTTTTCGTGTTCGACGATGGCGGATTGAATCAGACGGCGAAGCTGTTCGGTGGCGGGCGGTTCAATACGCAGTTGCTGATAATGTTGTATCATTGTCTCATGCAACTTGTCTTCACGTGCTTGATTTGGCAGGATTTCGGCGATAAGCCAACGTTTCAGGTCCTTCTTGTCGTGATGTGTTGCCTCGCGATAACCGCACCACTCACGAATTTCAGCTCGATGCCGTTTGGCCGTTGCCCCGTCCCAAGGATACAGCTTCCAGTCTTCCATTTTTGCATCTAGCTGCTGAACAACATATTGTATGGCTGGTAGTGGGACTTCTCTTGATGATGCGGGAAACCGTCCCTCAATCTGGAAAAACTTCAGCAGTATCGAAAAAGCTGCATGGCTCCTTCTGCTTTTGTTGATGAGCAGGTCGCGTTCAGACGGGAGTAATAGCCAGTCAATTTGCAATTCTTCCATTGTCAGATTACGTTTCACTATTTAACTCCGTATCATTTAGAGTATAGTCTAAATGATACAAGTTTGGCCGCCCGTCAATACTGCGTTTGCAGGGGCTAAAAAACAGGAGGTTCAATTGGGACAGAAAGCGGCTCTCTATTGTCGAGTCTCCACCTCTGATCAATCATGTTCCCGCCAAGAGTGGGAGCTTCTCGAATATGCTCGAAAGTCAGAGTTTGAGGTTGTGGGGATATGGAAGGAAATTGCATCAGGAAGTAAGGACCAGCGGCCTGAACGTAAAAAAATAATGACCTTGGCACAAAAACGGCAGATTGATGTAATTCTTGTTACTGAACTCACTCGTTGGGGACGCAGCACGATTGATCTGGTGCAAACCATTCACGACCTACAACGTTGGAACGTGTCACTCCTTGCCCAGACTGGTTTGCAGTTCGAGGTAAGCACTCCTCAGGGCAAGCTCATAGCTTCTCTCATGGCGACCTTGGCAGAGTTTGAACGAGATCTGCTCAGAGAGCGTATCAAGTCTGGAATTGCTGCAGCAAAGGCGCGAGGCAAAGTATTAGGACGACAACTAGGTCAACGGCCCAAGTCAGACCGACTTACGCCTAAAGTTATGTCGTTGATTGAAGAAGGTCGCTCATATCGATTTATTGCCAGAGAACTGAAACTCAGTAAAAATACCGTGATGGTCATTGCCCAACGAGAGCGGAAACAAATTTGATCCCTGGTAGTTCAAATGTTGGGGTT
>DAIQQT010000062.1:0-10375 GCA_036786685.1 Trichlorobacter sp. | reverse complement strand
ACAGGCACTGCTGCGTCAAGCCCTGAAAGTGGAATGCCGGCCTGATTGAACACTGAAGCAACGGCAGAATGGTAGTTTTGGTCGTTAGGCAGCAGCAGGGCGATATCAGCAGTGGTCAGATCAGGATTATCATCCAGCGCCTTCTGAATCATGCCTGCTGCTACTTCAATCTCTTGCAGGTAATCACGCACTGCCAGCCACTGCACGCTGCTGTCTTGCTGGACAGGCTCTGTTGCAGAGGTAAACAGGTATCGCTGCAGATACCCCAGGGTGGTGGTATCCGGCGCTGTTGGTTGTTCGGCACAGGTAGTATGCAGCAGGCTGACAAGGGCTGGATCTTCATTGGGGGCATCCTGGTTCAGGCGGTCAACCAGCGCCTGCTGCCAGCGGTTAAGACAGGAATAGTCAGGGTGATGATAGACTTGTATCGGGCGCAACAAGTCAGTTTCAGACAGGTTGAGCAGGCTCTTGATGGTTGCCAGTTCTGTAGGCAGTAGGTTCCCCATTGCAGTATGTAGCCGGTATATGTCAGACAGGTAACGCAGGGTACGACCTGGCAGGTCTGATTGGGGCAATTGCCCAAGGTAACCGGAAGGCCCGACCGCTTCCAGCAGTTGCACCAGTTGCCTGCCGACAACAGAGGCTATTGATGGGGCTTCTGTCGGTGCAGCAGCAAGGCTGGCAGACCAGAATGCGTCCGGCAATGCGCTAATAGATGTTTCAAGCAGCGGTTGCCAGTTGTCCTGCCGGGGTGGCAGTAGATAGTTTTTTGTTGCCAGAGAAAGCAGCTCCGGCCAGGTACCAACAATAACGCCGAGCCCTGGATGTTGTGTGGCAACAAGCCGCCGTAACCGCCGTGTGGCGGCTTTATCAGGAGTAAGCAGAAAGTGGATCATGGATTATCCCTGTGAGGTAAGGAATGCCTACATGTGTTTATGTAGCTGGACTATTTTGTAGAGAATGTCTTGCTGAGTTGAAACGGACAGAGACATTCACTGGTACAGAATTCTGGGAAGGTTCAAGGTACTCAGGGATCAACGTCCAGCCCCCCCACCACGTTAGTTTTTCAGAGTATACACAATTTTAGAACTTTTTCATCAGATCAGCAGTTTTTATAAATTCTCCCCAATTCTATCCCAATAGCCCGGCTCATCCTGATGGGCGTTCTTCATGGAGTATTCCAGGGGAAGAAAATACCAGCGCAGCTTCTCCTCATCTCGCATTGTGCCGTCCGGGTTTTCAATCCTGTCTCGCACAAGCTGGTACTGTTCGCTGCCTTCATCATAAGGGATGTCAATATAGATATCCCCCAGATAGCCGAAACAGAAACCTCCGGTGACAAAAGGGCCGCACTTTTCCCAAACTACCCCCTGATGGTCGAGCCACTGCAGAAACTCCTCGCGGTGTGAGTCCTCATGGTGGCTATAGTCGTGAGACAGCCACTCACCGTTGCTCCTGTCAGGCCCGAACTGAACATACAACACCCCTCGCTGCTTTTGTCTGGCAATGGCGTCGATGTATTGAATTATCTGCGGCATAGCCTGTCTTTCACTTTGCTGCTATCGAGTTGTTTTCTTCAGCATGCAGCCTAACAGGAATTTGAGCAGCTCCAACTCAGAACTCAGGCGGTGGTCGCTATTGACCAGATGCAATTCAGCCTTATGTTGTTGAGCCCATGTAATTACCTGCTGAACAGGGATAACCTCGTCCTGCCAGGCATGGACCACGCGGATAGTGCTACAGCCCGGCTCAAGCAGTTGGTCTGCGTATCCAGGCAACCCAATTGCCGGTGCCATCAGGAATAGCCCCGCTGTTTCCAATACCTGTGACGTCCTGATGGCGACATAGCCGCCCATGCTTGAGCCTGCAAGATAGAGCGGTCCGCTGACTCCCCGAGCCAGGTCAAGCAGGTGCGCTACCCGTTCTTCTGGATCGTGCATACCTCTGAAATCAGGAGCAATAACCAGGAAGCCGTGCTTTCTGGCAACCTGAGACAATGCCTTGATCTTATCGCCATGAGGGCCGCTTTCCTTGCCGTGGGCAATGATAACCGTACCTAAGGTTCTCTCTGACTCTTTTAGTGAAACTGTACCGTTTTCAGGATCCCAATCCAGCCAGGAACATGGCAGTGTTGGCCCAACGGCGCTGTCGATGATGCAGATGTCCTCCCAACACTGTGTCCCTTGCACTTTTCTGGTTAATCGCAAACCCTGTTGCTTGCAGTGATCCAACAGCAGGTTGCGAGATATTGGATCAGCGCCGCCCGGCATTACAAGCAGGTGCTCATCACACTGGTAATCAGTACCGTTGGTATTCTGGTCGTCAAGGAACCTTGCGACATTTTTTATAGAAGGACAACCGTTCAGGCGGTCAATCCTGATGACGATGCTGTTCATATATTCAAGTTTTAGGGACATTTCTTGCTCCTTTACAATGTTGATATACTGACATTATCAAAAGGCAGTGACATTTTTAGACACTGCATTCAGTAAAAAAGCTTAGCTGGTCAAAAATGTATTTTCAGATACGGAAATGATCCGTTACATGGATGCCTTTTAAGCGAATCATCAGGTAGACCAACCATTGCACGAACCGCTTTATTGTCAGGATTCATACGTTCCCAGGCTGGTTCAAGGATAAAGCTGGAAGTACAGTTCCACGGCAAAACAAACGCACTACACTCACTACTCATCAGCATCAGTTCAAGCAGAAAAGACAGATTTTCTTCTGTTATTTCTTCTTGATATCCAAAATATTTAAGGTCAGTCGTATACTTGCCGCACTCGACCACCATCAAGTTGTTTTCATGTATGGCAGATTCAAAAGCGTTTAGGGCGTCATTAACATCTGCACAATCCCAGTTCCAGAAACCACTTGAAAGAATCAGCAGGTTACATCCCAACTCCTTCAATGCTGCAAGTTTAATTGCAGCATTATCAAAGTTCCACTCATGAAGAGTACCACTGAACCGGACCCAATTCGGAAATAAGGGGCGATATGCACCGTCATAAACAACTGCTGCGGCTGGAGATTTTCCCTGAAGTCGAAACAACTCCGGGACACAACAACAGGCAAAAGACAAAGCGCTCTGCTCATTTTCTGCAATAATACGAATTATCATGGCTATGTATCCTTGCTCAGACCTCTTACGGCGAGCCAAATAATCACGAATACACCGGATAAGGTGCCAGCGCCGCACGAATGCTGTCCTTCCTCATCCTGTTCCAAGACAGCTGATGCCTGTCAATGGCTGTTGCCAGGCTATAGATGACAAGGGGAGTTGTTCGGCAGAAATATGCACCGAGTTGGTCATCATGCGGGTCAAGTTCATCCAGCCTGCTCGCAAGAATATTATCAATGGTTTGCTCAGCCTTCTGCCTGTGGCCGAATACGACCAGTTGGTTAATCAGACTGGCTGAGTGCTGCAGACGCTCATTATCCTCTGCAAGAGCCTCAGCCTTTGCATGTATCTGTTGGAGCAGCGTATCTGCCAATTCGCCCTGCCCAAACAGGCTGAGTGGGATCAGCTCTTTCAGCAGTTCATCTTCAGTAAACCAAAACAGCTTTCCCTGGCAGTCCTGCCAGACTTTTTGTATTAATTCTATTGCGCGTGGCAGATTCCTTGCCTTCATAAGCCGGTTGGCAACCAGAAGCATAGTGGTATGGCGGTGTTCCGGTCTGATGAGTTTATCAAGAAGGGTATCTGTCTGCTCAAGCTGCCCATGTGTCGCATGCAAGATAGCCAGTTTTGAGATGGCATCCTGATTATGAGAAGCCAGGGCAAGACGTAGCGATTCTTTTAACAGGGATTCATTGCAGTTCTCAAGATCCTGACCATGGAAGGCAAGTTCTGCCAGTGCAGCAGATCTGCAAAAGCTGGACATCTTTGCTGCCAGCTGTTCAGCTGCAACCACCATGTCCGTTTCAAGGTAGAGCTTGAACAGTTCCCATGCCCAGCTATCCCGAAAAGAATCGGTAAAAAGTTTGCGCTGCCGGGTTTCCAGCTCCAGTTTTCTTATCAGTTCCCTGCTGCGGCTGTCTTCACCTCTGTCAAGATACGTTCTGGCAACTACGGTCAATCCGGCATACTTAAGGCCACCACGCTGCTGATTGGCTAACACCAGCATAACATCGAGCAGTTCCTGTGAAATTTCTGGCTGTCCAAGTTGCTCATACGTTTCAGCAAGATCCGCATAGTCACTGAATGACTGAGGTGAATCCCCCCCCCGCTGTAACATGCTCTGTCTGATTTCGCTGAGCAACAGTAGTGCTTTTTCACTGCTGACCGGCTTTGACGGTTTTCCGTACAGAAGAGCCAGACGATTCAGAAAACCAAACTGGTACCCCAGTTCTATCGGCATCCTCTTGACTGCCTGATAGGCAAAATCGAGCGGGTGTTGAGCTTCTGTAAGTGATTGCATAACAAACCTCAGTTTAACTCCCGTTTACAGTGGTGTCAGTACACTGCAAACGGGAGCAATAGTTGGGTTACTTGAAAATAGTCACTGGTTTTGCATCATCAAAGGAGGCACTGCCGTCCTTCCATATCTTCAGCGTACCTTTTATGGTAACTCTTGTTTGGCTGTCAGCCAGTTTGCCGAGCTCTGTCTGCATAGCCTCATCCAGGTCAAACAGGTAGCGGATAGTGTATTGCTTCTTCTTGCCTCCGTTGATCCAGAAGTTGCCGCCAGCCGGGTCATGCCCCTGTTCAATTGTCCCGCTGACTTCAACCGGAATACGTTTTTTAATCCCCTTGTCTGCTGAAGCCTGGGAGTTGCCCGGGATGGTCAGCAACAGTGTCTGCCCCTGTTGTCCAGCCATTGCCTCTAAAGGGGGGTAGGCAAGCATGGCTACCGGTACTGCAACTGCGATGAGTGTGGAAACTGCCAGACTTTTGATGAAATTCATAGTGTTACTCCTTTTGTGGTATGTGCAGTCTATGACTGCAATTTCAGTAAGCTCCTTCACAATTGCCCTCCAGGTGAAGTTGCCCGGTTTCCAGCTCAAGCGCTGCCAGACAGCCAAGACCGGCAATTCTTCCACCCATATAGCATCCGTTATCAAGCCTGATGACCCTGCTCTTCAGACTCCTCCTGATATCTTCCTCATTTGTTACGGTGTGGCCTACCACCAGAACCTTTCCCTGCTGTTTTACCCTGTCGGAGTGTTGGTACCTGTCCCAGAGCATCGCCTGCTCCCCTTCATGGGAAAAGGGTTCTTCAAGACAGAAGTTAAGCCCGGCATGGACGAATATGTGTGTGTCCGTATGTAGGTGAAGCGGCAGTGAACGCATGAACCTGATATGCTCAGAGGGCAATTCATCGGGATGTTGAACGCCATAGCTTTTCAAGGTCGCCCGTCCGCCATTGTCCATCCAGAAATGGAGATGTTCTCCTGACACAGCTTCAAGTGCCTGTAATAGCATCGCCTCGTGGTTGCCCATGAGGGGCCGAATGTCAAATCCATCGTCACGCAGAGCAAGAATGGTATCCAGCACTCCTTGACTGTCTGGTCCCCGGTCTATGTAATCACCCAGCAGGTAGAGAATATCTTCTCTCGCAACGTGGAGACGTTCAAACAACATCCTCCTGAATGTCCTGCTGCATCCATGAATATCGGCTATGGCAAATACTCGCTTTTTCACTACAACAACTCGTCAATATGCTGTAACGCCGAAAGTGCTCCACTGAGTAACGATACGTTGGGGGATGCAATTGCTGCCTCGCAAGGATTGATACGAATAACAGTCGCATGCCTCAGCTTTCTGCCGATCTGAACCGACAGCATCCTGATGGTGGGAATGGCAACGCCAGCCCCCAGTTCAATGACTGCAATTCGGCTGTTTGAATGCTTTTTCAAAAAACGATCAAAGGCGCTGCTCTGGTTACGTGTGCGGTCTTGAATCCAGGCATAATCATCGAACATGAGAATATTCGGACGGCACACCTTGCCGCAGTTAGGACATAGGGGGAGCGGATCATCTGCACGCATGGTTGTTTCATCAATAGTAAACTGTGCTTCGTTACTCCATATGCTGTTAGTGCAGCGGCTCTGACACTGCATCCAGTGGATTGAACCATGCACTTCATATATCCGTTCCTCGTCATAACCGGCTTTTTGAAACTGGCCATCAACATTTGATGTTGCAACAAAGTAATCAGCCTGGTTATGAACCGCCCAGTTTTTGATGATCTGAAAACCCTCATGGGGTATTATATTCTGGTAAAGGTTTGTTCGATGCCCGTAGAAACCCCAGGCAAAATGGGGGTTTTTGATAAAATGCATGGGAGTAGCACACTCTTCAAAAGACAATCCAAGTTTGGCGTATGCGGGGTATGCCTTCCAAAAACCCCGTTCTCCACGAAAATCCGGCAGACCTGAATCAACCCCCATTCCGGCACCGGCAGTGATAATGAATGCTTCTGCTTCTCTTACTATTTCAGCTGCTTGTTGATACGTGCTCTCTGCCATTTTGGACTCTCTTTGCTATAGGTAGACAGCTTGGCTGTCATGGCTATATCTGAACAAACTCAGGGCCTTTATACACCCTTGACGGGTTGCCTCTGATCAACTCGTTGTGGGCATCCCAGCGTTTTCTCTTCGCCAGCTCGGCTTCCCGTTGCGCCTTGCGTGCCAGCAGTATGCCCATACGTGCCAATGCAAGTTTTCGGTTTGCTGTCTGGGATCGCTCGTCGCGAGCTATTGCGGTAAGGCCGCTGGGAATATGGGTGACCCGCACAGCAGATTCCGTGGTGTTGACATGCTGGCCACCCGGGCCGCATCCCTTCATCACCTCTATCCGCACATCCAGTTCTGAAAAGTGGACAGCCGCAGGTATTGCAATCACTTCTATCCCCACAAACCAGTTCTTGCGCTTATGCCCGTGACGATAGGGGGAAAGGCCGATCCATTGGATAGTGCCTGTATAGCTGGTGCAGAATTGCTGGAACCCGCCGCCTTCCAGATGTATCAGTGCTGAGAGCAGAGAATCCTTTTCAGGGCCTGATTCCTGCTCAATGATCTCGGCAGCAATCCCCTTACTGCGGGCATCTGCGCAAACTGCCTCAGAAAGCCGGGTAACTACCCAGCAGCACTCTGCAGGCCCACGACCTGATGTTATCTGCAGCAGTACTGCCATCATCGCCCCCGAACCTTGTAGGTGAGCAGAGGGGTGAAGGTTGCAACCACCTCTATCAGGCCGAAAGAGACCAGGTCGGCGATGATTGAATCAACATCCTTGTAGGCCTGGGGAGCCTCTTCATACAAAAGCGGCTTGTCATCGCAGATCACATAACTGCCCAGCCTGGTCTTGCGGAAGGAATCGGCGCTGTACCGTTCCTTCAGACGTCCCTCGCATTCAGATCTGTTCCATTTGCGCCCGGCGCCGTGAGCCAGTGACCACAGGTTTTCTTCTGGCCTCTCCCAGGTTGGTTTGACCAGATAGGTGAGACTGCCACGTGATCCGGGGATTACCACATGCATCTCATCAGATGGCGCTGCACCCTTACGGTGCAGGAAACATTCTCTACCATCATACTCGGTGACCGTAATGGAGTTGTGACACCAGTCGCCACTCCAGCCTATTACGGCATAAGGATCTATCTGACTGAACAGTCGGCAGGCAACCGCAAACCTGTTGTGCCGTGCCCAGGCTACGCAGCGGTCGTGTGCCACAAGATATTGCTTTGCTTCTTCACTTCCTGCAATCAATCCCCCATCACGATGGGTGTCCACATGGGAGCGCAAAAGTTTTTCTCCGTAGCCGCGCGAACCGGAATGCACCAGCAGGGCAAGTTCAGACTTTTTAATTCCGGAGAACCTGAGAGACACCTCATTGTAGACATCCTTTATTTTAAGTATCTCAACGAAGTGGTTTCCGAGTCCGATGGTGCCGAACGATGGATACATGTCAGGTGCTACCGACGTACTGTCCATAAGATAGTCCGGTATCTCGTCTGCGCTCAACGGCTCTTCAAGCCCTTTCAGTTTTTTCGCCCACTTTTCTGGCTTGGCTTTTGAGCTGTGAGAATCTGTGGAACAGAGCATCATGCCGCACCCCACATCGGAGCCGACCAGATAAGGATAGAAAATACCTTCCGATAGCATTGCAGCCCCAACCGGTCCGCCTTTGCCGGGGTGCAGATCAGGGAAGCCAGCTACCCGCAGCATGCCTGGCAGGGCAGCCACCCGCTCCAGCTGGCGGATGGACTCGCCTTCAACCCAGGTTGTTGCTGTTGTGAATAGTGATATTTCAGCTGTTGTCATTTCCATTGATATTTCCTCTATGCTCCGAACCCTATTCTGCGTGAGGGGCCCCCTTTGGCTTCACATTCCTTTTCCAGTTGCTCATACAGCTTTTGGGCGGTGGCTGCTGTGCCCCATAATTCAAACTGCCGCACTGCCACAGCAAAGTCACCGGGGGTCAGGCGGTCCAGTCGGATGACCTGCGGTTCATAGCTGTCTGCCGCTGTAACATCACCCCCCAGACGGGCCAGTTCTTGACGAAACATGCTGATACGCTGAGTTTTGGTCAGATAATCAAATTTGACCTTGAAGGCAAACCTCCTCAGGGATGCCTGGTCAAGCTGTTCCATCAGATTGGTGGAGCAGATGAAGGTGCCGTCAAAGGCTTCCATCTGGGTCAGCAGTTCATTGACCTGGGTTACCTCCCAGCTTCTCTGGGCTTCGCGCCGGTCTGACAGGAAGCTGTCCGCTTCATCCAGCACCAGCACAGCGCCTTGCTGCCGTGCCTCGGCAAACATGGCTGCAATGTTTTTCTCTGATTCGCCCACATACATCCCCAGAATGTCGGAAGCCCGCTTCATCAGCAGCGGTTTGCCAACCTGGTCAGCAATATGGCGGGCAAGTTCACTCTTTCCGGTGCCAGAGGGGCCGTAGAAGCAAAGGGTGGAAGCAGGACGTATTTTTAGCCCTGCAAGCAATGCCTCAACATCAATATCAAGGTTCAGATAATCAAGGTTGTAGCCTGTCTTGGGTGGCAGATGGGTCGGCATGACCTTGGTGTTAAGGAGGGCGCAGCTCTTTTCAAGCACCTGCTCCACCAGTTTAAGGCTGTTGGTCGTAGCTGAAAGACGAGCAACCTTTGCAGCCCGTTCAAGCTGGGCCGGCGTCACTTCTTCAGCTGCGGCAATGCGTTCCAGCCAGCTTATTGGTGGATTAAAGCACCCAAGGTGGTGTTGTGCAATGGATAGCCGAACCGAGGCCGGTGGTGTCGGGAACTGAACAGAATAATCAAACCTGCGCAGGAATGCCGGATCAATCTGCCTGATACGGTTACTGACCCACAGTGCTGGAACGGGGTTGTGCTCCATGGTTCGGTTGATCCATGCCTTGCCAGCGGTTTCTCCGGTATCACCGTTACCAAAGAGACGTGCCAGCCCGTTACCTTCGGGAAACACATCCTCAATCTCGTCAAACAGGAGCAGGGCACGTTCACTGCGGGAAAGAAGATTCTGGCAGAAGGCAAAGGCCTGTAGCCTGCTGGCCCCTTTCATAGGGTCGCCATCACCATCGGCAAAAGCGATCTCGTAGAGTTCAAGGCCAAGCTCAGTCGCAAGCACCTGGGCATATTCGCTTTTGCCAACACCTGGCTTGCCGTAAAGCAGCACGTTCACACCGGCTGTTTTGGTGGATATGGCGTTATCCAGGAACGGAAGCAGAATGGTGCTGTCTGCCTTCAGATGATCAAAGTTAGTGATACCAAGCGTTGGTGCTGCTGCCTTTCTGATGAAACGCCGGGTAAGCTCTTCAGCGGAACTATGGGGAACTAGCATAGCGTTGGCTACGCCTTTCAGCAGTTCAAGTTTGTCTTCAAGATCTTTGACACCATTTTAAATCCGTACCAAACCGGAAGAGACCAGTACACTGTCACTGCTGGTGGCAGCCTGAAAATCCACTTCTGGTAAACCACTCAACTTGGAAAGGATGCGATGCAGCAGTTGGTGAGTTGCGTTGACATTACGCGGAGTAATAGCGCCCCTGAACCTGGGGAACAGGGTCATTGAGGCAGCAAAAAGCAGCAGGACACGATCTGCGCTGCTCAGCTTGAGCATTTCTGAAAGTAGTGCAATGTTTTGGTACAAAGGCAGCTTTGTATCCAGTTTGACCTTACGGGCCTTGTCGAGCGCAGCTTTGAAATGCCGCTTCCAACCTGCTGAGGTTTTGGGGACGGAAATCTCATCATCCTCTTCATCCGGGGGCTCCATGCCGGTCAACACACAGAAGTCATCATCCGTAAGAGCTGGCGGGAATTCACGGCTACGCCTTGAACTCCCGAGTTTGTACCACTCAAGGGTCATGGCAAGTTCAAGCAGCCACCGGGCAAGCAGCGGGCGATAGGCTTCTGCATCGTCAC
>DAIQQT010000061.1:0-10392 GCA_036786685.1 Trichlorobacter sp. | reverse complement strand
GGCGATGCCATAGCCGCACAACAGCGGGCCATGCCCAGGGGAGAGAACGCCACCCATTGCGAGGATTGCGGTGAACCAATACCGGAAGGGCGGCGCAAGGCCAGTCCTGGCTGTAGACGCTGCATTGATTGCCAAACATTACATGAAAACTGGGGGGCGCTGTGACTATTACCTGGGCGCAGTTTATTTGGGCTGTTGGTTTGTTTCTGGTCTGGAACGGGTTCCTAGTCGGGATAATCAAGGTCTTGATTTCCAGAGAAGTTAAAGGCTTTCAAAGCCGCCTTGAAGCCGCCGAGAAAACAGCATCCGGCGCAGAAAAGGCCGTAACCGCTGTAGCTGCAGATCAGAAACAGGCCCTGTCTGAAACCGCTGCAGCGCTACGCATAGATATAGAGCGCAAAACAGTATGTGGCCAGCACCAGCGCATGGAAGATAACGACAAGGAAGTTTTCCAAACCCTGCGGCGGTTGCATGGCGATATCGGCACATTGGTGGGTGAAATCAGAGGGCTGCGTAACTCAATGGATATGGTTAATCAGCACCTGTTAAACGGAGGTAAATAGCATGTCCTACGTTGATGTTGTTACTGCAAACATCCGCCTGATTATTCTACGCGAGCTGGCAAATACCACCGGCTATGCCAGCAACGACAGCGTGCTGAAAATGGTGCTGGCCGAATGGGGGCAAGCCGTAAGCCGTGACCGTGTCCGCACTGAGTTGACATGGCTGGCTGATCAGAACCTGGTGTCGTTAACTGCCCTGGGTGAATCTGGCGCACAACGGGTAGCCCTTACTGAATCCGGGCTTGATGTAGCCACAGGCGTAACCACCAACCCTGGTGTACAGCGCCCCAGCCCTGGACGTGCAGCCGGTATGCCCGGCCTGGAACGCTAACATGCCAACCCCTTCAACCATTGATAGATTGCCGGAAGATATCCTGCTCCAGCTCCAGCAGCTGCTCCAGGATCCCCGCGTCACTCAATTGGATGCTACTGCCAAAATCAATAAAGTGCTGGAGGCTGAAGGGCACCCGGAGCGAATCAGCAAGAGCGCCGTCAACCGCTATGCCGTCAAGATGGAGGAGGTAGGGGCCAAGCTGCGGCAAAGCCGGGAAGTGGCCCAGATGTTTATCAGCCAGGTAGGTGCAGCGCCCCAGGGCCAGACCGGTCTGCTGATCAATGAAATGCTCCGTTCAATGGCCTTTGAACTGTCATTAAAGATGCAAGAGGCGGATGTGGAAGATCCGGAAGCAATGAGCGCCACTATCGGCCAGCTGAAGAACCTGGCGCTTACCATGCAGCGCCTGGAACAAAGCGCGACCATCAACGTCAAGCGTGAGTCAGAGATACGAAAGCAGGCCGTTGAACAGGCAGCTGATAAAGCCGCAGACGTGGCCCAGGCTGCAGGCGTATCTGCCGAGACTATTCAGCGCATCCGGCGCGATGTCTTGATGATGGCGGGATAATGATAGGTAACGCCAAGCTCATACCCTCCAACCCTGGCGGGCTGTTTCTTCCATACCAGGAAAAGTGGATACTTGACCGCAGCCGCTTGAAGCTGATGGAAAAGGCCCGTCAGATCGGCTTGTCCTGGTCCACCGCCTACGCTGCTGATGAACGTACTGCCGAACAGGGCGCGCGCTTTGATCAGTGGATCTCCAGCCGTGATGATCTGCAGGCCCGTTTGGTGATTGAAGACTGCAAGATGTTCGCAAAGGTGCTTGATCTGGCAGCCCAGGATCTGGGCGAGATCGTCATTGATCCGGACAAGAAGATCAGCGCCTACGTTCTTCACTTTGCCAACGGCAAGCGTATCCACAGCATGTCTTCCAACCCTGACGCCCAGGCCGGTAAACGGGGCGGTCGTATCCTGGATGAATTTGCCCTGCATCCTGATCCACGTAAGCTCTGGTCCATCGCCTATCCCGGTATTACCTGGGGCGGAAACATGGAGGTTATCTCCACCCACCGGGGCAGCGGCAACTTTTTTAACCAGCTGATCCGAGAGATCCGCGAGCACAACAACCCCAAAAAGATCAGCCTGCACCGGGTAACTCTGCAGGATGCTCTTGACCAGGGCTTTTTATGGAAGCTGCAGCAAAGCCTGCCCGAAGATCATGAAGTACTGGCCATGGATGAGGCACAATACTTTGACTTCATCAAGTCTGGCTGTGCTGATGAGGAATCATTCCAACAGGAATACATGTGCGTCCCTGCCGACGATGCCAGCGCCTTCCTGGAATACGATCTGATTGCCGGATGTGAGTACGGCAGCCAGGATGTGTGGGAGTTTGAAACACCTGACGATTGCAAGGGCAAACAGATCTACGCCGGTATTGATATTGGCCGCAAAAAAGACCTGACCGTACTCTGGGTGCTGGAGCTGCTGGGTGATGTGCTCTACACCCGCAAAGTGATAGAGTTGCAAAACATGAGCAAGCCGGATCAGGAGGCCATACTCTGGCCGTGGGTCAACTGGATGGCACGTACCTGTCAGGATTACAGCGGTCTCGGCATCGGTTGGGGTGATGACGCCCAAAAACGCTACGGTGAGTACCGTTATGAGAATGTCACCTTCACCGCCCATGTTAAAGAGGCCCTGGCCTACCCGGTGCGCGGCAAGATGGAAGATAAAAAGCTTCGTATTCCCTACAATCCTAAATACCGCGCTGATCTGCGGGCTGTCACCAAGGAAACCACCCCGGCGGGCAATATCCGCTTTACTGCCGAGCGATCAGAAAACGGCCACGCCGACCGCTTCTGGGCACTGGCCCTTGCCATCCATGCGGCTGGTAACAGTGGGCCGGTACAGTTTGCCTACCACGGCATCAAAAAAGCAGACCTGGCAGAAATGCCCCGATCAATCAGCACAACCCACGGCATAGGCCGACATAAAGGAGCCTGGTAATGGCTGCAATCCTTGATGCCTACGGGCAACCAATACAAAAACAACTGCTGGACAAGCCGCTGGCAGCTCCATCCCTTTCCGGCGTGCGCAGTCTCTGGAACTACTCCTACATTACCGGAGGTCTTACACCCCAGCGGCTGGCTGCGCTGTTAAAGGCTGCAGCTGAAGGCGATGCAGACGCACAGCTGACACTGGCTGAAGAGATGGAAGAAAAAGACCTGCACTATGCCTCTGTACTGGGTACCCGTAAGCGTGCTGTGGCCCGGCTGCCCATTGTGGTAGAAGCTGCCAGCGACAGCGCAGATGACGTTAAAATGGCTGATGAAACCCGTGAACTGTTCAAGCGCCCCGGCACCAAGGCCATGATTGAAGGGTGCCTTGACGGCCTGGGTAAAGGCTACAGCGCCGTGGAAATGATCTGGGATAAATCACGGATCCCCTGGCGGCCAACCTACACCTGGAGAGATCCCCGCTTTTTCCAGTATGACCGAGAGACCCTGACCCAGCTGCGGCTTAAAGATGAAGCGGACATGGTCAATGGGGTGCCGCTTACCCCCTACAAATTCATTGTACATGAGCCACGCCTTAAAATGGGGATCCCCCTGCGCAACGGTCTGGCCCGCCTGGCTGCTTGGACCTACTGCTTTAAAAACTTCACCATTAAAGACTGGATGGCCTTTTGTGAAGTCTTTGGCATGCCGCTGCGTGTGGGCAAGTATCGGCCTGGTGAAACAGAAGACAACATCAACATCCTGAAAAGCGCCGTAGCCAACCTGGGCAGCGATGCCGCCGCTGTAATACCTGAAGGCATGCTGATCGAGTTTGTGGATGGCGTTAAGAGTCAGGGCGGCGAATCACTGTTTGAACGGGTAGCCGACTTCTTTGACAAACAGATGTCTAAAGCCATCCTTGGCCAGACCATGACTGCAGATGACGGCAGCAGCCAAAGCCAGGCCACCGTACACAATGAGGTGCGCGAGGATCTGCGCGATGCCGATGCAGAACAGCTGGCAGAAACCCTGCTGCGTGACCTGGTTATCCCCTATATAAACCTTAACTGGGGGCCGCGTGAAAACTACCCGCAACTGTTTTTGCGTGAACCTGAATCAGCAGATATTACTGTTTTGTCAGAAGCACTGGCAAAGCTGGTGCCGCTGGGCTTAAGGGTAGAGGCAAGTGAGGTGCGAGATAGGCTGGGCTTTAGTGATCCGGCCAAAGATGCCGAATGCCTGCAGCCACAAGGGCAACAGCCCGCCATATCATCGCCAGCTAAAAACACCGCGTTAAACCGTGAGCAGGCAGGCACGGTGCCAGTGCAGGATCTGGACGCCGTGCTGGCAGCCCTTACCCCTGATGCCATGAAGGCAGATATGGAAGCGGTCTTAAAACCGGTTTTAACTGGCATTCAAAATGGTGATAGCTATGAAGATGCGTTAACATCGCTGATTGAAGCGTACCCGCAGATGGATACCGATGCCATCCAGCAGCAACTGACCAGGCTCATCTTTGTGGCTGAAGTCTGGGGCAGACTCAATGACCAAGCCTGATCTGGCCTATCTCTTTGGTCTACCTCCTGCAGAGGCTATAAGCTACTTAAAGGCCAAGGGCTATACCTTTGGCTGGGATTGGCAGGATGTCTGGCAGGAAGCCCACACAACGGCCTTTACCGTGGCCAAGGCCATGCGGCTGGACGTGCTACAGGATATCCATGGTGAACTGATCAAGGCCATGGAAGACGGCACAACCTTCCGGGATTTTCAAAAGGCCTTGCAACCGAAGCTAGAGGCCAAGGGCTGGTGGGGCAGGCAGCTGGTGGGGGATGGTGAGGGCGGTGCAGAATCTGTCCAGCTTGGCTCCCCCTGGCGGCTGAAGACCATCTTTGAAACCAACCTGCAGACCTTTTTTGAGGCTGGCAACTACAAACAGAACCTTGAAAACGCTGCAGACCGCCCGTACTGGATGTACTCGGCAGTAGGTGACAAGCGCACCCGCCCGGCACACAACGCCCTTAACGGTCTGGTATTCCGCTTTGATGATCCCTTCTGGCAAACCCATCACCCTCCTAACGGCTTCCGCTGCCGCTGTTCAGTCCGTGCCCTGGATGGTGATGGCTATCAGGCCAAACTAAAAGCCGGTGAAGTGGCGCTTAGATCCACCACAGGCCAGACCCCCACTGCCACGCTACGGGATGAAGAACGCCTGGTCAGTAAAAAGACCGGCGTGGTCGAGCCGGTAACGGTGCTGAAGACAACCGACCGGTTGGGTAGCAAGTTGACCATGGCCCCTGATGTAGGCTGGAATTACAACCCAGGTGCCGCCAACTGGAAGCCCAACCTGGATAAGTACGCCCCGGAAATCCGGGCGCTGTGGGACAAACAATGAGTGACCTGATTACCCTGAAGGTGGATGACCGTGGCGTTGATGCCACCCTGGCGCGGCTGGTAGCCAAAGCCACAGCCATGCGCCCGGTCATGCGGGAAATATCCCATGATATGCGCGACGCTGTGCTGGAAAACTTTGAGCGGGAAGGCAGACCCAGCCCCTGGAAAAAATCACGCCGGGCAGCAAAGCAGGGTGGTAAAACCCTGCAGCACACCCGCCGCCTGATGAAATCAATCACCAGAGACTACGACGCCAGTAGCGCACGGATAGGCACTAACCTGGACTATGCTGCCATCCACCACTTTGGCGGGAAGATCCGCTTTAAAGGCCGCGACCGGGTCATGAACTTTAAACAGGTGCGCCGGGGCAAGATGACCTTTAGCCGCCCCGGCACTGGTGACCGCTTTGCCAAGGCAGGTAAGGCCCATTACAGCATGAAGGTGTCCGGCAAACCGTACAGTGTAGACATGCCCGCCCGGCCCTACATGCTGCTGCTGGATGATGACCTGGCAAAGATCATCAAGCGGATGAAGAAATACCTGGAAGATTGAAATCAACCACAGCCCCTGTGAGCAGTTTTTATGGTTCCAGATGAACAGACACCGGCAGTCAGTCCCAAAACTGGCACACAGCAAAATTTAAAGACGGTTTAAACGCGGTTACAATTACCCTGTCACACCCCCATTACACATTTCTTGCTTAATCCTCTCCCCTGTTTTTCTAAACCCCTTTATTTAGTTTGGCATGCCCCCTGGGTGTACGGTGCGTTTGCACCGTACATAAACAGGAGGGGCAATGGTCCTAAACCAGCAACATACCGCCACCAGAGCGGCTCTTAACTTTGAGCTTCCACAGTTTGCTTCCGATGCGCCGGAATGGATTCAACTTCTGCCTGGTGGTGCTGCACTTGTTGGTCGGGATGGCCGCTCCTGGGTCAACAGTGCCCCTGAAGACGTTGTGTCTGAGTTTGTCGCTGGTGCCAAAGACATGCCGCTGGATTGGGAACACTCAACAGAACTCAAGGCTCCCAAAGGCGAAGAAGCCCCGGCAGCTGGTTGGTTTAAAGAACTGCAGGTCGGTGTTGATGGTTCTATCTGGGGCCGCATTGAATGGACCGACAAGGGCCGGGAAGCAGTAGTCTCAAAGGCATACCGCTACATCAGCCCAGTGTTTATGTACACCCCCGCAACTAACCTGATCGTCAAGCTGACCTCGGTCGGCCTTACCAATAGACCAAATCTGTACCTACCCGCACTGAACCGCGAACAACACATGGAGGAACTGTCTATGAATCAAACGCAATTCGCAGCACTGCTGGCAGCGCTGGGCCTGGCCGCAACCGCTACAGCAGAACAGGCCATTAACCACGTCACCAAGATGCAGGGTGACCTTGCCACCGCCCTTAACCATGCCAGCCAGCCGCCCCTGGACAAGTTTGTGCCCAAGGCCGACTACGACGTCGTACTGGCCAAGGCAACAAATGCCGAACAGAAGCTGGCCGACCAGGCAAAAGCCACCCTGGAAACCGCCATCAATGCCGAGATCGACACCGCGTTGAAGGCTGGCAAGATCACCCCGGCCACCAAAGAGTACCACATTGCCCAGTGCCGCCAGGAAGGTGGCCTTGATCGCTTCAAGGCATTCTGCCAGGCAGCTCCTACCGTCGCAGCTGATAGTGACCTGAGCACAAAAAAGCCTGGTGACGCCGATGCGGTAGCACTGAATGCAGAAGAGGCGCAGGTTGCCGCCATGTTCGGCAACTCGGCTGATGACATCAACAAGTACGGAAAAGGAGCATAACCATGGCCTTGATCGCTGATCGTAACACCCCTTTAAAGGACGGTGAACTGATCTCAGTACCGGTTGCCGCTAACGCCAAGATCTTTGTTGGTGCCCTGGTGGTTGCCAACTCCACCGGCTTTGCCGCCCCCGGATCTGTTGCCACTACGCTTACCTATCTGGGACGCGCTGAAGAGTATGTGGATAATACCGGTGGTGCAAACGGAGATAAAACCGTCCAGATCCGCCGCCGCAAGGCCTTCAAGTTTAAAAACTACGCTACGGATCTGGTCACTCAGGCCAGCCTGGGCAAGACCTGCTACATCGTTGATGACGAAACCGTAGCAGCCACCAATGGTGGTAACACCCGTTCCGCTGCAGGTGCCGTGCTAGGCATCGAAACCGATGGCGTCTGGATTCAATAACCCCTAATCCCCAAGGAGGATTCACATGATCGTTAATGCATCTACCCTGTCTCAGATTTTCATCAATCTGAAGACCACCTTTAACAAGGCATTCGAGGCCGCCCCCAGCTTCTGGGACAAGGTTGCCATGCTGGTGCCGTCAGGCACCGCCACCAACGACTACAAGTGGCTATCCAACTTCCCCCGTATGAAGAAGTGGATCGGCGATAAGCAGGTTAAGGCCCTGGCAGCCTTCGGCTACACCATTACCAACGATGACTGGGAGGCTACGGTTGAGGTTGACCGCAACCATATTGAGGATGATCAGCTGGGCATCTATGCGCCCCAGGCTCAGATGGCCGGTCACTCTGCCAAGCAGCTGCCCGATGAGATCGTGGCCGACCTGGTCAATGGTGTCTTCGTCAACAAGTGCTTTGATGGCCAGTATATGTGCGATGTTGACCATCCGGTTACTGCCGCTGATGGTACGGTCACATCCGTATCAAACAAAGGTGCTGTTGCGTTGTCCGCTGCCACTCAAGCCGCCGCCATTGCTTCTCTGGGTGCTGCCCGGACAGCCATGAAGAAATTCAAAGACGACGAAGGCCGTCCGCTGAACATCACCCCTAACGTGCTGCTGGTGCCGCCTGCACTGGAAGACATTGCCAATATTCTTGCCAACAACGACAAGCTGGATGATGGCAAGCCCAACCCCTACAAAGGTACCATCACTGTGGTTTGTGATGCCCGCTTGACCAGCGACACCGCCTGGTTCCTGCTGGACACCACCAAGCCGGTCAAGCCGTTCATCTACCAGGAACGTAAAAAGCCGGTCTTTGTCCAGCAGGTTGACCCGCAGGCTGATGATGTGTTCATGCGCAAGAAGTTCAAGTTTGGCGCAGCGGCACGGGAAGCTGGCGGCTATGGCTTCTGGCAACTGATCTACGGCTCAACCGGCGCATAAGGAGACCTGACCCATGATTCGTATCACTTCACTATCTGATGGCTTCCGCCGCTGTGGCGTAGCCCACCCATCCACACCCACCGAGCATGCCGATGATGCCTTTACCTCGGCACAGCTCAAGCAGCTGCAGGCTGAACCGATGCTGCTGGTAGAGATCGTCAAGAACAAAGAAGAGAAAAAGACCGACAGCAAGTAAAAGGAGCTGGCCGGGGGAGCGATCCCCCGGCCAACGTAAACCATGGCCTACTGCACTCTTGATGACATTCTGAAAAAGATCCCTGAAGCAACAGTCATCCAGTTAACTGATGACGAAGGTGCCAGCCTGGTTAATACCAGCCGGGTGGATGAAGCCATTGAAAATGCAGACGCCGAGGTGGATGGCTACTGTGCCACCCGCTACACCGTGCCCCTTGATCCGGTGCTGCCTATCATCATCAAGCTGTCCTGTGACCTGGCTATCTATAATCTCTATGCGAGGGTGGTTGAAAACATCCCGGACACCCGCCAGAAACAACGTGATGCCGCTATCAAGCTGCTGGAACGTATTGCAGACGGCAAGGTACTGCTGGGCGGTCCAACCACAGAACCGGTGGCTGCTACCCAGGGCCGTCCTACTATCACCTCTGCAGACCGCATGTTTAACCGCAATAATCTGGTGGGCTTCTGATGATAACCGCCATTGAAACAGCCGTGCTTGATCTGGTTAAAGCCTCCTTTGATTCCATCCGGGCAGGTGCCATACAAAAAGGGCAAGCCGGTCTGTATGCGGCCCCCACGGTAAGCGTGGCCATCTTTGAAGGTAGCTTTAAACCGGAAGGCCGGGGCTGGCGGCAATCTGTATCCGTCGTGCTGTTGGTATCCTTTAAAAACATCCGTAGCGAAGAGGACCGCCGCAAGGGAATCAACCCAATTGTGCAGGGCATGGTCAGCCTGCTGGGCGGCAAGGATCTGGGGCTTAAAATCAGGGAGCTGAACCCGGAGCGCTGGAAAGATGTAACCGATGCAGAAGACGAAAAGGCCGGTGAAATTGTCTACACCCTGCAGTTTGGCACCTCATTCCTGGTTGAACGTGTTGACCCTGAAGCTGCCACCGCGCCGGATCTGTTAAGCATCGGCCTGAAGTATTACCTGAAACCTGGTGATGACCAGGTAGACGCGGAAGACCAAATCACCCTCCAGGGAGGAACCCCATGAAAGTAAAAGCACCCCAGGGCCTGCAGTGTCCAATGGAAGGCAAGCCCCGTGAATACATTACCGACAAAAGCGCAGTGGATGTGCCTGACACCGCCTATTATCGCCGCATGATTGACGATGGCTCGCTGGTACCTGCTGACGTCGATAAAAAGGAAAAAGGAGCCTAAGCGATGGATGCTATCCAGTTTGACGCTATCCCGGCCAGTATCCGTAAGCCGGGCAAATATTTTGAATTTAACACCCGCCTGGCCGTGCGTACGCTTCCGGCCAATGCCCAGCGTATGCTGATTGTGGCACAGATGCTGGCTGCCGGTACCGGCACTGCTCTGGAGCCGACCCTGATTTTTAGTGATGCCGAGGCCGCCACCTTGTTTGGCTACGGCTCTCTTGCTCACTTAATGGCCAAGGCTGCCATTACCGCCAACCCCTATCTGGATCTAACCGTTATTGCCATGGCTGATGCGGACACCTCGGTCGCGGCCAGCGGAACCATTACCATTGCAAACGCCGCCACATCATCCGGCAGCCTGGTGGTGTACATCGGCAACAAGCGGATAGAGATCGGCATCGCTTCTGCGGCAGCAGCTGCAGATATTGCCGCAAGCCTTAAGGCAGAGCTGGATAAATACCCAGAGTTGCCAGTAACCGCTGCTGTGGTTGGTGCGGTGGTAACCCTTACCGCCAAGAACAAAGGCACCATAGCCAACCAGATTGATCTGGAGGCCACTTGCAGCGCCGCCAGCACCACCGCAACGGTTGTGG
>DAIQQT010000060.1:6385-10410 GCA_036786685.1 Trichlorobacter sp. | reverse complement strand
GCAGGTCGCCAGAGCCATGTCCCAAGGTGTCATTGACCTCTTTGAACCGATCCAGGTCAATGAACAGCAACGCCACCTTCTCCTTGTGACGGCCTGCCCTGGTCAGCATCTGGTTAAGTCGATCCTTTAACAGTACCCGGTTGGGAAGACCGGTCAGGCTGTCAAAAAAAGCCAGACGTTCAATCTCCTGCGCCGCTGCCCGGCGCTCGGTAATATCGGTATAGAGCAGCACCATACGGGAAACCTGGTTGTCTGCACTCTTTAACGGAGTTCCCACCAGGTGATAGTGTCGGCCCTCATGGATAAAGTTTGTCTGTTCAACCCTGCGCTTGGTAGCCAGGATCTGATCAAGGATACACTCCTCGTTCTCATGGCCGCAAATCAGTTCCCGCAGATTTTTACCGATCACGTCGTTATGATCAGGAAAAAAGGCGCCCAGACTGTAATAGTTGTAGGCAACCACCTGCATCTGTTCATTCACCACAATGATACCGGCACCAACTGAATCAAAAACAGCCTGCAGTTCATCTCTGGTATTGCTCAAATCACTGTTGGTGTTGTGCAGGTGCTCAAGGACCTGTTCAAAGGACTCGGTCACAATGCCGATCGGGTCCACGCTTAACAGGGTCTCGTCATCAAGCTCAGAGGGATTGAGCGGGACAGTCCCCATCACCTGCAGCAGACGGTCGGTTTTAGCACGAATATACTGGGCAAGCTCCTGATTCTTGGCCTGCAGCTGTTCTACAGTGCCACCACCATCAGCTGCAATAGTTTTATCTGGAAATGACATCAGGAGACCCTGTCAATGGTTATGCGGTAGAATTCCAACTCTTTTTGAACCTCAACACGATATCCCATGGCACTGATTGATTCACTGTTATGGGTGGTTGAGTTGGGATTATCAGTCAGGATGATATGCCTGAGCTCCCCTGCCCTGATCGCTGCCTTGTGGTGGTTGGTCTCACGCAGGGCAGTCAGCAACGTTGAGGGACAGATCTTTCCTCGCAGGTCGATCTCCCTTCATAGTGGCTCATTGTGCATATAATGCACTCCGCTCAATTCATCTTAACGGGGCATAACCAGCCGGGTCAGCAGTATTCCGCCCAGCCAGGCACCGGGAAACAGACCGGCCAGAAACAGAAAACTCTGCAGGGCAAGAATCGGCAGGCCACCAAAGAGATGCCAGATATTACAGGCCGGGGCCATCCGGGAGGCCAGCCCCATGATGATCCCCCCCAGGATGGCAGAGACAACCTGACGCCAGGGCAGCTTGATCTGTAACCGCCATTCCCCCAGCCTGATGGCTGACCAGGCAGAGCCTGCAACAATACCACAAATCAGCGGGAACTGAATCAAGGCAACTGCATCAAGTTCAAAACCGGGGCCTCCACTGATCAGGGCGCCGCCCAATGGTGGGGTGTAGCGTAAAGGAATCAGCTGAAAATACTTGAGAGAGGCATAATACTCCGGCGCCAGAGGGTGCAGCAGCATGGCACCGAACTTTGCATATGAGGTGGTAATGCCCAGCGGCATCCCCACCAGCAGAACCGAGACCGCCCCGATGAATGCCAAGCCAAGTGCTGCCTGCCATGGCTGCAGATAACCATCCACCACACTACTGCGGAGCATGCTACCATCCCTGAACCAACGCCGGATCAGGGGAGACAGCACCAGCACCAGCAGTGATACAAGCAGCCAGGGTGGCAGTCCAAACAACTGTGGCAGCGTCACCGCCTTGGTGGGCAGCGCCAATGTACGGGAAACAGACATCCACTGGGGATACAGAAAGGCAAAGAGCGTGCTGCCGGCCACCAACCCCAGAAAGGCCAGCAAACCGGGAAAACTACCGGCTCCCAGCCGGTACAGGGTACCAACAACACACCCACCGGCCAGTACCATACCTATGCCAAACAAAAAACCACCCAGCAGATTGGTCAGCGAAGGAGGCCCGAAAAAGGGAAACGGTACAGCCACAAAACCGGTCAGACGGATCAGTTCAAATAGCGGCAGGGACACAACTATCAGCAGTAACAGGGTTTTCAACATGCGGGTTGAACGAAACAGAAACAGATCCCGAAACATGCCGGCGACACAGTAGTCAGAACGATGCATCAGAAAACCGGACAATGCCCCCAGCGAAAAACCTCCTGCAATCATGTACAGATGAATAATGGACACCATTTCCTCCAAATTTGACTCACAGGTACCACAGAATAACGCACATCACCCGCATCATCAAGGGGGGGCTGACCAGCTCCCCTTTTCCATGGCACGTTTGGTCTTGTGGGTCGCCACCGCATTCCAGGGATCATCCGGCCAGGGATGCTTGGGATACCGGCCCCGCAGCTCTTTACGTACCTCCAGGTAGCCACGTTCCCAGAACCCTTTCAGATCCCGGGTGACCGCCACCGGCCTGCCTGCAGGTGACAGCAGATGTACCAGCACAGACCGCCTGCCTTTGCAGACCGTGGGCGATGTTGCCAGACCAAACAGCTCCTGCAGTTTGACCGACAACACCGGCCCCTCCTGATCCGTATAATCCAGGGCAGCCTTTCTGCCACTGGGTATGCTCAAGTGTGCAGGCGCAACTGTTTCAAGTGATTGCAACAGGTTCCAACCGACAACCTCTTGTAACAGATGAAGCAGAGAAAGCTGCTGCAGCCCCTGTAGCGAACGGATACCGGACAGGTGCGGCCCCAGCCAGATTTCAACGGTATTCAGCAAGGCTGCATCAGAAATATCCGGCCAGCCATCCTCCGGCAGTAACCGGAACGCCAGCCCTGCGCGGGCCTGCAGTTGGCGGGTCTGTTCATTCCAGCCCAAAATTTCGAGCCCGTTGCGCTTAATCTGTTCCAACAGCAAAGGGATCGCTTCAGTATCATCAGCCTGTATCTGGCGTGATGCCAGAACCACGGCGCCGATCTGTTCCTGCTCTGCTGCAACCACCCGACTGCTAACCGTATCCCAACCAATCTGACGCTGCTTGCTGACCAAGTGACCTGCAGCCTGACGCAGCTGTTCACCTGACAGACCAACCGCCTGATGGATCAGACCATCAGCCCCTTCTCCACCATCCACCTGCAGGGCCACCAGAAACACTGCACCAGTAGAGCAGGCCTTTGTTGAAAGCACAGCTCCCCTGCCTGATGCAAGCAGATACCTCCCCTCGCTCCCCTGACGCAGCATGGCGATTCTATCAGGCCAGGCTGCCACCGCCAATTCAGGGACGCTATGGAGCAGATCCAGTCCAACAGCCGGACATATCTGAGGTTTTTCTCCCACCAATCGCAGTAACTGCTGGGCTGTCTGCTCAATCGCCCTGGTTGCTGTTGAACGGTTTGAAAGCTGCGCTGCCAGATAACAGCCAATAACCGCCTGGCCCTGTTCCTGCGCTGCCAGCAACAGACGAGCCAGCCTGGGATGCAGCGGCAGTTGTACCATGCGGCGGCCAAGCTCAGTGATACCGCCGGTAAGATCCAGCGCACCCAGCAGTTGCAATAACTCCTGCGCTGCTGCCAGATGCTGGGCAGGTGGTTGATCCAGCCAGGCCAATGCTACGGAATCACGTGCCCCCCAGGCTGCAAGTTCCAGCAGCAGCGGCGCCAGATCAGCAGTCAGGATCTCTGGCGGGTTGAACGGAGTCATGGCCTGATAACTCTGCTGTGGATAAAGCCGGTAGCAAATACCGGCTGCAGTGCGGCCTGCCCTGCCGGTACGCTGGTCTGTCGATGCCTTGGCAGCCCGCACCGTTACCAACCGCTCCAGCCCGGTGGCAGGATCAAGCTGCAGGCGGCGGGTCAGGCCACTATCCACCACAATCCGCACCCCATCTATGGTCAGGCTGGTTTCAGCTATATTGGTGGCCAACACAACCCTGCGTTGCGGCCCTGGCAGAATGGCCTGCTGCTGCTTGTCAAAGGGTAGTTCTCCATACAGGGGGCAGACCACAGCAGATGACAGCCCTGCCAGTTCACGCTCAACCGCTCTGATTTCGCCGGTGCCTGGCAGAAAGGCCAGCAGATCAC
>DAIQQT010000060.1:0-6285 GCA_036786685.1 Trichlorobacter sp. | reverse complement strand
TCACGCTCAACCGCTCTGATTTCGCCGGTGCCTGGCAGAAAGGCCAGCAGATCACCAGCCTCTTCAGCCAGGGCAGTCTTGATGGCCGCTGCCATCCGTCGTGCAAGCGGCTGTTTTTCAGATACTGTTGCGGGATACCGCACTGCAACAGGAAAGACACGGCCTTCTGACGATAGTATCGGCGCATCACCCAGCAACCGTGAAATCGACTTGCAATCAAGGGTGGCAGACATTACCAGCAGTTTCAGGTCAGGCCGCAGAATCGCCTGGGTTTCAAGGCACAGGGCCAGCCCAAGGTCACCGTGGATGGAACGTTCATGGAACTCATCAAAGATCACACAGGCTACGCCAGACAGCTCAGGGTCATTCTGGATACGACGGGTCAAAACACCTTCTGTCACCACCTCAATCCGGGTGGCGTAACTGACCTTACTCTCAAAGCGGACGGTATAGCCCACGGTCTGTCCCAACGTTTCACCCAGACTCCGGGCCATGTAACGGGCAGCCGAGGCAGCGGCAATCCGGCGCGGTTCCAGCATGATAATACGACCAGCTTCAGGAGGGATGATGGTAAGCAGCTCAAGCGGTACACGGGTAGTCTTGCCTGCACCGGGAGATGCAGACAGCACGACATTGGCGTTGGTCTGCAGGGTGGCAAGCAGTTGAGGCAGGGTATTTGTAATGGGAAGGTCTGGCATAGGCTACAACCTGATCAGATCTTCATGTTCCTCATCATGGGGGTTGATATGGATCATCACATCACCGACATTTTGAAAACGTTCAAAGATGCGACGTTTTACCTCTGTAGCCACATCATGGGACTGCTTGACTGTCATCTCAGGGTCCATATCCAGTTTCAGGTCAATAATGATATACTGACCCGATCTGCGGGCACGGATTTCATGCACATGCTCTACCTGCTCCACCGCTTCAGCCAGTGTGGTTACATCCTGAATATACTCACCATGTAATGATCCATCCATCAGGTCATGGACAGCCCCTCTGAGCGTTTCCCAGCCGATATGCAGGATAAAGAATGAGGTCAACGCTGCTGCCAGCGGATCCATGATCCCCCAGCCCAGAAACGCGCCCACAACACCTGCCAGGGTGGCAATTGAGGTCAGGGCATCTTTGCGATGATCCTGGGCAATGGCCAGCAGGGACGGGCTTTCAAGCTGTGTACCGGTGGTTGTTGAGAAACGGTAGAGCCATTCCTTGATGATAATGGTCAGGGCGGCTGCGGCAACCGCAATCCAGCCAGGCGATTTAAAATCATGGCGTAGAATAGCCTGTACTGCATCAACAAAGATCCAGATACCGGTTCCACAGATTACCAGTGAAATCAGCAGGGCAGCCAGAGATTCGGCCCGGCCATGGCCATAGGGGTGTTGTTCATCATAGGGCTGCCGCCCGAGTTTAAGGGCTATCATGGTGCTGCCAATGGCTATAAAATCACAGGCTGATTCAATGCCATCGGCAAAGACCGCATCAGATCTCCCCCAGTAGCCGGCAGCCAGTTTCATGATCATCAGTATTGCGTTAACCCAGAAACCGATCTGGATAATCCGTTCAGCCTTGTCAAACCGTTCATCACGCTGCATGGCTGGCCTCAGCAGTACGAAAGTCTTTCAGCTCCAGTTTCAGCTGCTCCCGATTGTTCCAGGTATCTATCTTTACGGTGCAGGCCAGATCAATGGATGACGGTACATCGCGATCCGCCATGCCCCAGCCCACTGCCCTGAACTGATACCCATCACGCTCCAACCGCAGGTTGAGGTGGTTCTCACCAAAACAACGCAGATCACCCACCTTCATTCCCTGCAACAGCAGTACCGGTGTCTGATTACCCATGCCAAAAGGCCCCACCCCCTGCAGTTCCTGCACCAGTTGCAGGGTTAATTCATGGGGCTGCAGTTCAGCATCCAGCAGCAGTTGGGGAATCAGCTCCTGATCCACCAGCCGTTCAGCTGCTGCCTGCTCAAAGGTGTCTGCAAAGGCAGCCATCTGACCAGGTTTGACGGTTACCCCGGCAGCTGCACGGTGACCGCCGTACCGTTCCAGATGCGTGGAGCAGTCATGCAGGGCATCCAGCAGATGAAAACCGCTGATACTACGACCGGAACCTTTGCCAGTGCCATCTTCACGCTCAGCAACAAGAATAGTGGGACGATAGTAACGCTCCACCATCCGGGAGGACACAATCCCCACCACCCCCTGGTGCCAGTCAGGAGATGACAGCACAATACTTTTACGCTGATCCACCCCACCTTGAGCCTCAATCAGCGCAATGGCTTGCTCAAACATCCGGCGTTCCACCTGACGACGTTCAAGATTGGCGCCATCAAGCTCTTCAGCCAAGGCAGCAGCCTGCTGAGGATCATCAGTAAGCAGCAGTTCAACACCGGGCACTGCACTTTCCAGGCGCCCGGCTGCATTCAGGCGGGGGGCCAGCTGGAACCCGACCTGACCACTACTCACCTGTCCCTTCACACCAGCCACCTGCTTCAGGGCAGCCAGTCCAATACGGCAGCCCTCCCCCATCCGTTGCAGACCAGCCGTGGTTAACAGACGATTCTGCTCCACCAGCGGCACCAGATCCGCAATGGTACCGAGCGCCACCAGATCAAGCCACTGCCGCAGGTCCGGGCCGTTATCGCCCCAAACGCCCTGTTCCCGCAGACGGCTGCGTAGCGCCACCAGCAGATTAAAGGCCACCCCTACCCCGGCCAGCCCCTTGAACGGATAGCAACAATCCGGGCGATGGGGATTGATCACTGCCACGGCATCCGGCAGTTGGTCCAGCAGTTGGTGGTGATCCGTAATAATCAGGTCAAGCCCGATACTGCGACAGAGTATGGCCTCTTCAATGGCAGTAACCCCGCAATCAACACTGATGGCAAGATGCACCCCCCGTTCCCGGATCAGGCGTAGTGCATCACCATTCAGGCCGTAGCCATCCTCCATCCGGTTGGGGATATGGTAACCAACCTGCAGCCCCATTGCCTTGAAACCGGACACCAGCAATGCTGTGGCACTGATGCCGTCCACATCGTAATCGCCATAGATACAGACCTGCTCATTTGCTGCCCGGGCAGCAGCAAGACGCACAACCGCCTGCTCCATCCCGGCCATCAGGAACGGGTCAAGCATGTTGGATAGAAAAGGATTCAGGAATGATGTAACCTGTTCAGGCTCTGTCATCCCCCGGCTTAGCAGAATACTGGCGGTAACCGGTGAAAGACCGGTTACCTTTACCAGGCCGGCAACCACAGCTGGGTCTGTCTGTTTAAGTATCCACTGTTTGTGCATGGTAGAAACAGAAATCCCCCGGCAAGCGGGGGATTTCATAACCTTTCCAACTACTTTGATGTTGAAAGTTGTTGCAGCATCTCGCGGGCCTGCCTGGCCAGATCACTGGTCTGATCCTTTTGCAAGAGTACCTCAAAGGTGGCCTTGGCCTTGGCGTTTTGTTTCAGGTCAACCGCGTAGACAATACCGGTGTTAAAGAGACTTTGCAGATGTTTCGGGTCCAGCTTGCTGGCCTTTTCAAAGTTGGCCAAAGCACGATCATAAAAGCCCAGAGCACGAAACATCACCCCTTGATCAGTCAACACATTGGCGTTATTGGGATCAATTTCAAGGGCTTTGGCATAGGCCTGCACCGCTTTCTGGGCCTGGTTTGAGTCAAAAAAATCATTTCCCAATGTGATCCAGGCCTGCAGGTTTTTGGGGTCTTTGGCAACCAGTTGTTCAAGTTCAGCAATACGAGCCGCTGTCTGACCGGGATTGATCATAGCCCCGCTACCCTGCTGCACTACAGACTGACCAACAGGCGCCTTTGAGCCAGCCATAAACTTACCGCCAACCATAATACCGATCAGAAAACCGATAATCAGGGCAGCAACACCAACAATGGTGGTCTCCTTGTTCATGAAATATCTCCTATGCCTTTACCGGTTGCGCAACTCCGCCCTCACCTTTGTTCATGGCCCGCTGCTCAAGCAGCAACACTACCGGACTGGCTACATAGACTGATGAATACACACCAACCACAATACCAACCAGCAGAGCAAAGGAGAAGTCGTGAATCACCTCGCCACCCCAGACAAAAAGTGCAATTGCTGACAAAAATGTTGTTAGTGAGGTAATAATACTCCGGGAAAGAACCTCGTTAATACTTGTGTTGAATATCTTATGCATTGATCCTTTCAGGTCCTTGTGCAGGTTTTCCCTGATCCGGTCAAACACCACGACCGTATCAGTCAGAGAATAACCGGCAATGGTCAACACGGCGGTGATGAACAGCAGGTTAAACTCTCTGCCGGTCAGGTAATAGGCAGCAAACATGGCCAGCACGTCATGCAGGGTTGCCACCACAGCACCGACCCCGAATTTAAAGTCAAAACGCCAGGCAATGTAGCAGATGATCCCCAGCATGGAGATGGCAACCGCAATAATAGTGTCCTTACGCAGCTTTTCACCAATGGAGGGACCAATCTCGGTGGTACTGTCCACCGTTACCTGCAGACCAGGTACCGCCTTGACAAAGGCAGCTGGCACTACCTCAGCAGCCTTACCCACAGCCAGGGCGCTCTTGCGGGGCAATTTCACCAACAGCTTGTTACCTTCTTTTACTTCCTGCAGTTCAAATTCAGCAATGCCACCACTGTGAAGGGCCTTACGGGCATCTGCCATGGCAAGCGGCTTGTCAAACTTAAGCTGTACCGAGGTACCACCGGTAAAATCAATACCCATGTTGGCGGCGCCGCGAGCCATTTGAATAATGGCAATGATGCCTATGATCGAGATAATGGCTGAGATAACTATTGAAATTTTCCATTTACCGATAAAATCTATATTGGTTTTTCCAAGAAATTCCATCATGGCAGTATCTCCTTTATATGCTCATCTTTTTGACGTTCCCTTTATGCAGGAACAGGTCAAAGATCACCTTGGTACCCATCAACGAGGTAAACAGGTTGATCATGATACCCAGGCTGAGAGAGACCGCAAAGCCCTTGACCGGACCGGTACCGAACTGGAACAGCACTGCCGCAGTAATTAGGGCGGTTACGTGAGAGTCCATGATGGTCAGAAAGGCCTTGTCATAGCCAGCCTCTAACGCAGATTTAGGTGATTTGCCCAGACGTAGCTCTTCACGAATCCGCTCAAAGATAATTACATTGGAGTCTACTGACATACCAACCAGCAGTACGATGGCAGCAATACCAGGCAGGGTCAGTGTTGCACCCAGCGCAGACATGGCCCCCATCAGGTAGAGGATGTTCAGCACCATACCCAGATTGGCTACCATGCCGGACAGTTTATAGTAGATCGCCATGAAGCCGATAACCAGCAGCACACCGATACCGCCTGCCATCAGACCCTTGTCAATCGAATCCTTACCCAATGAGGCGCCAACGGTCACATTCTGGATGATCTTGACCGGAGCTGGCAGGGCACCTGCCCTCAGCACTATGGCTAGGTCAGAGGCGGTTTTTTCGGTAAAATTACCGGAGATCTGGGCAGAACCGCCAGAGATTCGCTCCCGGATTACCGGAGCAGAGTAGACATTGCTATCAAGCACAATCGCAAAACGCTTGTTCACGTTAGCAGCGGTAATCTGATCAAACAGACGTGCCCCCAACGAGTTGAACTCAATGCCGACATAGGGCTGGTTGAACTGAGAGTCTATCCGCACTTGGGCATCAGTCAGCAGGTCACCGGTGATCAAGGCCTTTTTATTGACAACCAGAGGAATCTCTGTGGTTGCGCCGGTAGTTGGATCAGTATGCTTTTCAAACAGCACTTCGCTGTCTTCAGGCACTGCACCACCAGTGGGGGATACCCCTTCTTTCACCATCTTGAACTCAAGCCGTGCGGTGCGACCGATCAGTGCAATGGCACGCTGTGGATCTTTAATGCCAGGCAGCTGCACCACAATCTGGTTGGTACCTTGACGGGCAATCACCGGCTCTGACACGCCAAACTGGTCAATCCGGTTGCGGATGGTCTCAAGGGCCTGGGCAACCGCCTTGTCCTTGCGATCCTGAATATCCTGTTCCTTCATCCGCAGGGCAACACCAACCATCCCCCCCTCTTCAACCGTGGGGATAATCTCGTAGTCGCGGTATTTGTCCTTGATCAGCTTCTGAACCGCAGCAGCCGTATCTTTTTCGTACATGACAATCGACACCTTGTCGCTTGCAGTACGGCTGATCCGCTTGAAACGCAGGTTCTTGCTGTTCAAGGTATCTTCCAGGTCGGTTGCAACCAGATCCAGGG
>DAIQQT010000424.1:0-2070 GCA_036786685.1 Trichlorobacter sp. | reverse complement strand
ACCAAAATTTATCAGCAAGCCGACCGGCATCCTGGTAGCAGCCAGATAATTGACCAACTGTAATTCGTGAGCAGCAGCCAGACTCCTAACCGCCTTCAACTCGACGATCACCTGACCTTCCACAAGAATATCCGCCACAAAACTTCCTACGTTTCGGGATTCGTAGAACACCTCTACTGGCTTTTGAAATTCTGCATTCAATCCGATTTTTTCAAGCTCAATTGCAAGACATTTTTCATACACGTTTTCAAGAAAGCCAGGCCCCATACCATTGTAAACACGGTAGGCACAACCAATGATTTTTTCGGTAATTTCTGAGCAGTCCATAGTGATCAGCCTTCATCCGCCGTAATCATGCTGTTATCCTGTCAAAAAGCCTCAAAGCCTTTCTTGGCGCCCTTAGCGGCTTCGCGAGAGACACGGATTTTGTTCCTCTCGCCAGCTGCGCTCAAGTCGGCTTTACCAACAAAAACGTAACCATTTGCGTTGACCATTGACGACCCGGGATGCTATTTTTATTGCACTCTCAGCAAAAGGAGGTTGTGCCATGCCAAGAGCAGCAACGATAACAGAGCTTGAACAACATATTGAATCGCTGCAACCATCTGATCAGCTGCAATTACTTGAAAAAATGGTTCATCATCTTAAACAATCTCTGCTTGGAGAAAAAGCGGCACACTCACAAAAACAGTTCACCAACGATTATGCTTTGGTAAGAGGGGCGCTTAAGCAGTATGCCAACCCATCACTCCGTAAATATGAGTCATCTGCTTATGCCAAGGCCATGCAGGAAAAACATGCGATTCGCTGATGCCAACATAGTACTGCGTTATCTGCTCGAAGATGATCAAGCCCTTTCGTTAAAAGCGGCAACCCTGATTGAACACCAGAACATCCATGTTCCTTTTGAAGTCCTTGCCGAAATTGTGTATGTCATGCAAGGTGTATACAAAATATCACGGCAAACTCTCGCAGAAGTTCTGACCCAATTTATTCTGCTGCCGACGGTTTCTACAAACAGCGTACCTGTAGCAGTTGAGGCACTCCGACTGTATGCGGAAAAAGGCCTTGACTTCGTTGATTCATTGCTCTGCAGTTATGCCAGAATTGACGGTGTGCATGTTGAAACCTTTGATAAAAAACTTAACACTTGTTGTAAAAGAAAACAGTAGATAAAGCCTTCATCCGCCGTTATCATGCTTCTATCCTGTCAAAAAGCCTTTCTTTGCGTCCTTAGCGGCTTTGCGCGAAATAACAAATTTTATCTCTCTCGTGATGAATATATAAAAAAAGGGCAACGCTTGCGCGCTGCCCTTTTGGCTGTTGTCAGTTTTTTTTACAGTTGCTTCTTCCGGCGGGCAAACAGACCCAGACCTAACAAACCAGCGCCCAGCATTGCGAAGGTACCCGGCTCAGGAACCGGAACCTGCTCGTACACGACATCATTAGCGCAGGTAAAGGTATAACCGATGATGAAGTCACGGTCAAAGCTCAGTGCCGTATTCAGTCCGGTAAAGTCAAAAGCCACTGCATAGGGGCTAACTGTGCCCTCTGATGTGTAGCCAACGGTACCCAGGTAGGAGGCAGTTGTCATATCTGCCAGACCGGTAGCATGGCCGGTACGATGATTAGAAGCGGTGGCAACAATATAGCTGTCATCGTCATTCAGGCCGACGTTAATGGCGTACAGCGAAGCTGCCAATGTAGCATTGCTATCCAGAGAGAAATTATAGGACTTCACCACATAGTCCCACGTTGCATCAGCGTTGGTGTCGATAAACAGGTCACCAGAGAAAACACTTGTACTGGCATCAGAAATATTAAAAACAATTGATTTCAACACAAAATCTTCCAGCGTTACTGATGTAGAGGCAATTTTCGGCGTACCATACTCATCACCAGTGGCAGCAGGGTTGGTTACGTTATCAGCCCACCCAGCCCAAGTAATGGCTGTATCAGCCAAGGTGTAGGTAGTAGCGTAGGCGTTTTGGCCAGCTGTCAGGGCAGCAACAATGGCAAGTGCAAGCAGTGTCTTTTTCATTCGTCTGTTCTCCTTTTGTATTAGATAGG
>DAIQQT010000059.1:0-10439 GCA_036786685.1 Trichlorobacter sp. | reverse complement strand
GCCATTGTTGAGCAGCAAGGGCTGGCCCAAGTCTCTGACACCGGCGCCATTGAGAGCGCCATAGACCAGATCATGGCCGCCAACATAGGGCAGGTTGAGGAGTACCGGGGTGGCAAGGACAAGGTTTTTGGTTTCTTTGTCGGTCAGGTGATGAAGGCGATGAAGGGCAAGGCCAATCCGGCGGTGGTCAACGACCTTCTGAAACAGAAACTGGCAGGATAGCCCCTCTGGAGAACACCATGCCTCAAACCGTCATGATTGTAGATGATGCCCTGTTCATCCGCACGGTCTTACGTAACATGCTGGAAGATTGCGGGTATCACACAATAGCTGAGGCTGGCACAGCCCTTGAGGCACAACGATACCTGCACACCATCTCGCCTGATCTGATCTTTCTGGATATCATCCTGCCTGATGCCAACGGCATCGAGATACTGGATGATATCCGGTGCAGCCTGCCGGCAACAAAAGTCATCATCTGTTCCTCCATCTCCCAGGAGCAGACAATCCAAAAGGCGCTGCAGCATGGTGCTGCAGCCTACCTGCAGAAACCGTTTACCCAGGAAACCGTTGCTGCCGTACTCAGGCAGCTGGAAGCCAGCTAGCCATGGATATCTCCCGCTACCGGGACCTTTTTGTCAGTGAAGCCCGGGAACATCTGACTGTTCTTGGCTCATTAAGCATGCGCTGCGAAGAAGGAGTTGCCGACTCCGTCACCATCAACGAGATGTTTCGCCATGCCCACTCCCTGAAGGGGATGGCAGCCACCATGCAACTTGGCCCGATCACCACCCTCTCCCATGCCCTGGAAGATCTGCTGTCCCAGATCCGTGATGGCCATTTCAGTTCTACCCGTAACACGGTTGATCTGATGCTGGCCGCCATTGACACCCTGGAGCAGTTGGTGGCGCTGGTGGCACAAGGGGGAGAACTGCCGGAAAGTGACGACCTGGCAAGCCGGATCCGTAACCATGCAGCACCGGTCGAAGAGACAGCACCACCATCTCTCAGCCCTGCTGCCGTCCAGACAAAACCGGCAACAGAGCCAGTTGAGTCTCTTTTTCGCGCCAGTGATGAAAACAGCACCACCCGGATCCGCACCTCGCTGCTTGACCGGCTGGTTACTATTTCTGGCGAGCTGCTAACGGTACGCCACACCCTGGAAGACTGGGCCAGCCGCAATCAGGCCAACGAACTGCAGCCGCCATTAAAAGAACTTTCCACCCTGCTCAGGCAGCTTCAGAACGAGGTATTCCAGGCCCGGATGCTGCCGTTTGGAGCCATTGCCGAGCGTTATCCCCGCATGGTACGGGATCTGGCCCGCAAGAGCGGCAAAGAGATCACCTTCCAGATTCAGGGTGATACAATTGAACTGGACCGGGGAGTATTGGAACAGGTCATTGAACCGCTGGTACACCTGCTGCGTAACGCGGTAGACCACGGACTTGAGACCCCGGCAGAACGGGTGGCCTGCGGCAAGCCCCCGGTTGGAAGCCTCTCCCTGAGTGTCAGCCGCCTGGCAGATCAGGTACTGCTGGAGGTTCGGGATGACGGGCGTGGCATGGACCCGGCACGCATCCGCTCCAAGGCGATTAGCCAGGGACTCCTGAATGAGCAACAGGCTGCAGACCTGACAGAGCAGGAGATTCTGTTGCTGATCTGCAGCCCCGGTTTTTCAACCGCTGCAACCGTAACCGACATCTCAGGCCGGGGCGTCGGGATGGATGTGGTTCAGAATGCGATCCAGACCATCGGCGGCACCCTGACGGTTGACTCCACGCCGGGACACGGCTCCAGTATCACCTTGCGGCTGCCGATCAGCGTAGCCATTATCCACGCCCTGATGGTAACCTGTGGAGAACTGCTGCTGGCAGTGCCGGTCAGCGCCATTACCGGCACCTGTGAGGTACAACGCAACGAGATTATCCAGAAGGGGCGTGACCTGTATCTGCTGCGTGACGGTGCAGAGATACCGATCCGTAATCTGCCCCGTTTTTTCCGGCAGCGAGAAGCCTTGTCAGACAGCGGGATACTGCCGATATTACTGACCGAGTCAAACAAGCAACCAATAGGCCTGCTGGTGGATCGTCTGCTGGGCCAGCAGGAGATCTTTACCCGCCCCCTGCGTCATCCCCTGACAGACCTGCGCGGCATTTCCGGCTCCTGCCTGCTGGGCAATGGCCAGATTGTCTTTATTGTTGATCCTGCTGCCTGCGTCGGCAGGCTTTATACGGAGAACTAAACCATGAAACAGCTTATCAGCACCTGCATACTTGCAATTCTACTCTGCTGCAGTTCCACCCCGGCCCTGGCAGCCGAAGCCACCCTGCAACAGGTCATTGCCACCCTTGAGCAAGGCTATGCCTCACTGCAGGACCTGCAGGCCAGTTTTAGCCAATCAACAACCCTGGCCGGTTTTCCCAAGCCCCAGAAAGGGCACGGCGAACTGGCTTTGCGCCGCCCCCCGCAGGGCACCGCCCAGTTCCGCTTTGACTATGCCGTGCCAAAGCAAAGCATCATCTCCAACGGCAAGCAGGTCTGGTTCTACCAGCCGGAGAACAAGCAGGTGCTGGTCTCCTCATTGGAAGGGATGATGAAGGGGGGCAATAGTATCGGCATGGCCTACCTGACCGGCCTGGGCAACGTCTCAAAAGACTTTAACGCTGCCTTTGCCAAACCAAACCGTGACAAACAGGGCAACTACCTGCTTGAGCTGACCCCCCGCAAGCCGACTCCGGTCCTGTCCCGCCTGCGCCTGACCATCCACGAAGAGGCGGTTAATGCCCTGCTGAACGATGGCCAGACAAAGGAGTCGTTCCCGGTGGTCGCATCAACCGTGGTTGATGGCAGCGGCACCGAAACCCGGATCAGCTATAGCCGGATACGGACCAACAGCGGCCTTTCAGCCGCAAAATTCACCTTTAAAGTGCCGCAAGGCGTCGAAATTATTAAACCGTAGGAGGGAAGCAGATGCCGTCGTTCGATATCGTATCCAAAGTAGACATGCAGGAAGTAGACAACGCCGTCAATCAGGCCATCAAGGAAATCGGCCAGCGCTACGACTTCAAGGGTTCCAAGAGCGAAATCACGCAGGAAAAGGATAGCGTCAAGGTTCTCTCTGAGGATGATTACAAGCTGAAGGCGGTGATTGATGTGCTGCAAAGCAAGTTCCTGAAGCGCAACATCTCCATCAAGGCGTTGCAGTACGGCAAGATAGAGCCCGCCTCAGGCGGCATGGTGCGCCAGATTATCTCGGTCCAGCAGGGCATATCCAAGGAAAAAGGCAAAGAGATCATCGCCGTGATCAAGGAAAGCAAACTCAAGGTCCAGGCCCAGATCCAGGATGATCAGGTACGGGTCACCGGCAAGAACCGTGATGACCTGCAGGACACAATCCAGCTTCTGAAGGGCAAAGATCTTGATGTTGAGATGCAGTTCACCAACTTCAGGGAATAGGGGAAAGACTCTGTGAGTAATCAGGCAAAACAGAAAGTAAGTATGGTCAGCCTGGGCTGCCCCAAAAACCTGGTGGATGCCGAGGTGATGTTGGGGGTTCTATCCCAACAGGGCTATGAGATCACCATGGATGAAAAAGAGGCCGACGTCATCATCGTCAACACCTGTTCCTTTATCAAAGAGGCGCGGGAAGAAAGCGTTGATACCATCCTTGATCTGGCTGATCGCAAGAATGACGGCAACTGCAAGACCCTGATCGTGGCAGGCTGCCTGCCCCAGCGTTATCAGGAGGAACTGGCCAAGGAACTGAATGAGGTGGATATCTTCATCGGCACCGGCGACTACCCCCGAGTAGCGGAGATCCTGGCCGAACATACGGCCCAGGCAGGACAGATCTGCTATGTGGGTGATCCCAAATACATCTACGATGAAAACCTGCCCCGCCTGAACTCATCACCGGGCTGGTACGCCTATCTCAAGATCGGCGAGGGCTGCTCCAACTGCTGTACCTACTGCGTGATCCCCTCGCTGCGTGGCCCCTACCGCTCCCGTCCCATGGATGCCTTGGTGGCCGAGGCCGAGCGGCTGGTAAAGGGTGGCGTACGGGAGCTGATCCTGGTCTCCCAGGATATCACCCGCTACGGCACTGATATGGATGACAGCAGCAGCCTGGCCGAACTGATCCGGCGACTGGCTGCCATTCCTGACCTGAAATGGATCAGACTGCTCTACGCCTACCCGGACGGGATTACCGATGAATTGATCGATCTGCTGAAAAATGAGCCGAAGCTCTGCAAATATCTGGATATCCCGATCCAGCATATCAGTGACAACGTCCTGAAACAGATGAAGCGCCGGGCCGGTGAGCAGCAGACCCGCGAGCTGATCGAGAAACTACGGCGGGAGGTGCCGGGTATCACCCTGCGCACCTCACTGATTGTCGGCTTCCCCGGCGAGACAGTGGATGACTTCCTGAATCTGCTGCAGTTTGTGGAAAAGGCCCAGTTTGACCGGCTGGGGGTCTTTTGCTATTCAAAAGAAGAAGGTACTCCGGCGGCAGAAATGCCGGACCAGGTCTCAGAGCGGGTCAAACGGGAGCGTCACCGCAAGTTGATGAAGGCCCAGGCACGGGTCTCCTTCCGCCGTAACCGGGCCATGGTGGGCAAGACCGAGCAGGTGATTGTGGAAGGCTACAGTGAAGAGACCGAGCTGTTACTGAAGGGGCGCACCAGCCGTCAGGCACCGGATATTGACGGCCAGGTCTACATCACCTCAGGCCACGCTGATATCGGTGATATTGTTACCTGCAAGATCACCGATTCATCGGATTACGACCTGGTGGCAGAGATGGTTGAGGAGGAATAATTCCAATTTTCTGTCAGGGCGCTATGGACAACAAAAAGGCTCCCGCCATCCGGCAGGAGCCTTTTTACTACCCACGACACAATACCATCAGAACTTCCCGACCACGTTAAAGAACCAGCCATGACTGCGGTAGGAAAGATCAGTCATATCATCCGAAAAGTCAGTAAAGTTATAGCCGACACCGGCCTTGAAATTCTTGTGTAGATGGTAGTACACGGCGGTCAGGAAGCCGCTCCGCATATCCTTTGCCTCAGTCACGGCCAGGGTACGATATTCCCCCATCAGGTCCCACTTCCTGATCAGATGGAAGTCTGCCCGGGCAACCCCCAGCACCGCATGGCTGTCAAACCAGTCGCCGGCGGTCTTGCTCGGCTTCAACTGGCTGTACCGGTACCCCACCTTGCCACCCACAGACAGGTACTTGCAGAGGTCATAGATGGCATCCGCTGCCAGTACATGGCTGCGCTGCACATAATCCGCAACCTGACTGCTGGCGGTCAACTGCCCGGCTGTTGGAGTATCCTGGAAGTAGGTATACTTGAACAGCGCATTCAGGCGGTCATTCATCACCGGGCGATAGGCCGCGCCGGTCACCAGCTCCACAAAGTCACCATCATAGAAGGCACCACGGTTGTTACGGCTGATGGAGAAGTTCACCTTCTGGAACCAGCGCCAGTCCTTGTCGACCTGATAGGAAAGCGAGTTGCGTACCAGCCAGACATGGCGTTCGCTGGTGCTGCCGTCTTCATGACGATATTCCAGGTTACCGGCATATTTGATCTTGTCCTTCTTGTAGCCCAGCGAGAAGCCTGCAGCCTGACGTTTCATATCGCCTGCCGTGGCATCGGAGACAACACCGATCTCTCCCTTAAAGCCGTAGGTCCAGCGATCATTGGGAGACAGATCAATTCCAAAGGCATTAACCAGGCTTTCTGATCCGGCCCCGCTGGTGGCCTTGGTTTCTCCATAGATTGCCATCTCATCACTGATACGGTACTTGGTACCGGTTACCGCCGTGCTGTAACGGCCACGGGCATTGGTATCAGGACGTTGTGACTCCATGCTGTAGGTCAGGTAGACGTTGCTACGGTCGTTAACCCGGTAATCACCGCCCAAGAGACCGCCCATACCACCATCGCCGCCAGACACCTCGGCATTCAGGCGGAACCGGTCAGTCACCTGCCAGCCGCCCCCCAGACCACCGCGATCATTATCACTACGGTTGCCGGTTTTCTCCGCAGTACCTTGCAGGAAGCCGTACAGATCCCAGTTTCCTGGCTGCGGCTTGCCATCTTTCCCGACAGTCAGCGGCTTGTAATGCACACGGCCCTGGATATCGGTCCGCTCGCCGTTTTCCGACAGAATTGAGCTGGCATTGGCAACAGCGGTCCAGCGGTCATCATGGCGGGCAGCAAGGCCCAGTTGCCATTCCGGCAACACCTGCCAGCTGATGGTTCCTTCATAGTTACGGGCAGTCTGGGAATCAGCCTGACGATCATCAATCTTCAGATCAGCATCCACGCCGGGGGCAACGGGAGCTGTGATACGCCCGCCCTGCTTGCGCTCAGCTTCGCTTGTAGCGCTGATCTGACCGGGACCGGAGAACCCTTTATCCTTATCCTGCCAGTAAAAACTGGCCTTACCTTTAGCGCTCTCAGCAACATCACTCAGATCAATCTGGCCTTCCACCCGTTTGGCATCAGCCTTGTCACCAACGGTTGCGGAACTACTGTAGGCAAAGCCGCCGTCAACCGAGTTCTGCTGACCGGCTCCCGGCCCCTCTGAACGGGCTATCTCTGCCTTGACATAGGTGTTCGGGGTATATCTGGCCATGACATCAACACCACCAAGGCGTTGCTGCTGCTCATTTTCCCCCTGTCTGAATCCGGTTACCCCCAACCGCAGGTAATCACCCAGCCACCAGCGTCCCTGGAATCCCATGGAATAGCCATCAACCGCCGTAACTCCCGGCACATATTCATAGGTGGTCACCAGATACATCGGGTTACCGGACAGATTGGCCGTGGAGATCCAGGAGCCGCTGCCACTGACGCTGGAGAGCGGGCTGGTCAACAGCAAGCGGCCCTGCAGATAGTTCAGCTCGTAATCCTGGGCAGGCACCAGCTGCTTACGCTCCAGCACCAGACCGGAATCCTTGTCCCGCACTTCAACCCAGATATTTTCAGATCCCTGGGTAATATCAAGATGCCGCAGGTAGTAGAGCGATCCACCGGTACCACGGAACTCATCACGGGATTGCAGGGTACCCGGTTCAGCGGCAAAGGCACTCAGATCAAACTTTTTCTCACCGAAAGAGGTGATGTCGGTACTCTTGAGTTTCAACTGGGCACCGTACAGCGCACGGCTGAACTGGGTCAGTTCAGTACCGGTCCACTGGGTCTGGAAATTACCCCACATGATCTGTGAGTCTCCCCGCTCCAAACGGACATAGAACTTGCCGTAGGTGGGGGCATCCTCCACCATGGTGCTGTCGTCGCCGTAGACCGGGTAGTAACGGTCGGCATCAATCCGGCGCAACAGGTAGCGGGGATCTTTTGAAGTAAAGTTGCGGAACAGATCCTCCACCGGCTGTTCGCTGGTATCGGCGGCAGCGGTCAAGAGATATTCGCCCTTGATCAACCCCTTCAGATAGAAGGCGCCCCGGCCATCAACGTAGGTCTTGGCATCATAATGCTTGGTATCGGCATTCACCAGCGCTGCCGGACCACTGGTGTGGTTCTGGCCCACGGTCAGGTCGGCAATGGCCACGTAAAACCAGTCCTGATCGGCAATGGTCAGGTTGCGGGAGAAGGTGGCCTTGCTGCCGTCAGGATCAATGACCGACACGCTGACCGTATGGGGACCGGCAGGCAGAATCTGGCGCACGGCGAACTTGCCGTCCTTATCCACCGGCACCACCGTGCCAAGGCTTTCCACCCGCTGGCCGGGGCGGATATCCTTACCATTAACGGTTACGGTACCGCCATGTACCGGTATGGTTGCCAGGGCACGGGAATCCTGGCCCCAACCGATCAGACGCTCACGCTCAGCTTTTTCGATATCATTATGGGGCCGAGACTTGTCCAGCAACCGTAACGGCTTGGGAGCGGTTTCATCAAAGCGCCCGGAACGATCATAGACCCGCAACAGGAAGACCATCTCCTCCGGTGCATCAAACGGCGGTGTCCAGTTAACCATGGTATCCCACTTGGCAGGAATAACCGCCAACGGCCTGCCACTGGGGCGTTTGCCGCTAAAAACCCTGATTTCTGCGTTTTTGATCCAGGCCTGATAGTTGGCATAGGCGCCAAATTCCACTGCCGTGCCACGTACCACACCATCGGGGTAGGACCAGGTATTCAGGGCCGGTTTGGCCTGCAGCGGATCAAAACGGATCTGGATATCGTTCTTGTCAAGGGCCACGTCAACACAACGCTGACGATCTGCCTCCGGCATCAGATTGTCCTTACCCACCGGCTGACCATCCACCGTGATACGGAACGGCAGGTTATTGATATCTGACGGGCCTGCTGCACCACAGGGACCACGGGGAGGAACCGGTGCTGCGACCCGCGGTCCTGCCGGAGCCGGTGAGGCTGCCGGTTTGGCTGCAGCAACAGGTGGAGCAGGCTGTTTGACCGGTTCTGGCACCACAACAGCCAGGGCCGCTGCCTGTTGCTTCGGCTGCTGTGCAACCGGTTCCTGCTCCTCTTCGTACCAGATGGCTATTTCAGTCCGGCGATTCCGGGCCCGTCCGGCTTCGGAACGGTTATCGGCAATCGGCACCGACTCGCCCTTACCGCTGCTGGCAACCGCAGCATCCGGCACCTCCAGCGCCTTCTGAAGGTAACGGGCCACCGCAGCGGCACGGGCCTCAGACAGCACCTGATTGTTGGCAAAAATCTTTCTGGTCTTTGCTGCAATCCGTACATTGTCGGTGTGGCCAACCACCTCAATCCGGATCTGTTGTTTGCCCTTCAAGCGGGCCACAATCTGGTCAAGATGCTTGGTTGCAGCAGGCAGCAGGCGGTCCTTGCCGGATTCAAACAGGGCACCGGTCATGGTGTCACCCATCCGGGCCACCACCTTGGGGGCCGGAATAACCGGCGCAGTCTGCGCCGCAGCAGCCTTCTGCGCAGTACCTGCCGCAGCAACGGGTGCTGCCGCAGGCTTCGGTGTTTCGGCAGCTGGCGCTACCGTCACCGGGGCTGCAGCGGACGCCGCCGGGACAGCAGCCGCTGTCTTCTGATTACGGGGCATAAAGACCGAACCGGGCAGTGATGCCCCGAACGGTGTTGCCCGTTCACTGCTGGGTGGCAGGAATTCAAGATAGGTACGGCTGTCATCCACCCGCTTGCCACTCTGGTCAAAGGCAGCCGGAGGCTTTACCAGTTCAGACGCCGATATAATCGTGTATTCATCAAGTATCCCGGCTTTTTTCATCTGTGCCGCCTCTTTAGCGGCAGCAGTTCTGTTCAAGAAATCACCAAAGAAAACACTGCTCAGGCCATACACAGTCCTGCCGGACTCTGCTCTCACACCCTTCCGTTCCAGCTTCTGCAGTTCTTCGTCAACATACTGCTGCTGGGCATAGGCCCCCACCTGAATAAAGTACCGTTCAGCAGCAGATGCCACGTTCAGCAGGATCAGGCTGCACAGCAGGGCCAATGTTATCGTGCGTACGGTTCTGTTGAAGATAGTTTTCATTTCACCACCTCCAGCAGTTCATCTTCAATCGAGAGCGGGTACTCCTCGTCCAGCGCCTCCCATTTTCGTCGCAGCATACTGGTCAGTTCCTTCAATCGTTCTTTGGCCTTGGGCTCACTCTTGACGCTCTGACGGAATACCAGCCGGACCACACTGGGTCGTGACCTCAACTGCTCCGGCAACGCTTCAAAGCGTTTCTTCCACTCCTCTTTCAGTTCAACAGAATCCTTTTCAAATGCCTCGGCACTCACCTCAACCCGCACCACCCGGTGAATGGTTGCACCAAAGTTCAGCTTCACCATCTTGCCGCGGGTGGCCCGGACAACACGGGGGTTCTCGGTGGTGACCCGGAAGCCGCTGGGCAGGGTCCGCTCATCCAGCTTCATGATGAAGTTTGAACCGCGATCCATCTGGGGAACAACCGCGCAGGGCACATGGAACCGCCCTTCCGCATCGGTCGTTACCAGCCAGCCCTTGGCAGTGGCAACCCGCACATTGGCAATGCCCGGTTCACCGCCATCCTGATATCCGTTGGCATTCTGATCATCAAACACCTTGCCGATGATATCGGTGCAGTCAAAGGTAGGATCAGGCACCACCCTGACCGTGGCCGTGGCCACATTGGAAACAGTGCTGTTTACCAGATTGTTCAGCGCCCAGGCCCGGTTGACATACTCGCCATCACCCACACCGGAACCGACCACCAGCACCAGGGTCAGGGTCTTGGTCTCGTTAGGGGCAAAGGTCAGGTTAGGCCAACGCATTACCCTGCCATTTGCCTGCGGCTCAACCGCTACACCGTTCAAACGGGCACTACCGCTGCGATACTTGAAGCCTGGCGGCAGTTCATCGATCAGATCAATGTTCGGAATACTGGCCGACAGCGTATTGCGGGCCTGAATGGTGTACGG
>DAIQQT010000423.1:0-2074 GCA_036786685.1 Trichlorobacter sp. | reverse complement strand
CGAGTTTTGGCTGGCTAACCTCAAACTTTTCTTGATTATAGATAGATTGGTTGATGACATCAAAACTAAATGACATTCTATTAACCTACTTGAATTATTTGATTAAGTCGTGCGCAGACCTCTGTAAAATAATGGTCAGACAGCCGCTTAAGCGGGTGGGGTGAAGCCTTACGGCTGCGCCAGTCAAATGACTTGGGTTGATGACAGAGGATATAGCTGGTTTTGTCTTCCTGCTTACTCCGTGCCGAGCCGACAGCAACAGCAAAGGGGTTATCGCTGTTATAGGCTGCTGTGGTCATGGGCAGGCCAATTACCAGTGATGTGCGGTCATTGAAACTACGGGGAGACAATACGAGAAAAGGGTGGATGTCCTTCATTTCATTGCCTGCCTGTGGGTTGCAGTTAATCCAGATGATCTCTTGGCGATCCGGTACCCATGTCAGAATTGGTCTGGCTGCTACCATTTTTCTGCCCCGACCGGTGTTGCCTGCATAACCTCACTGCCATGTCGTGCCGGATCGTATTTAGCCAGACGTTGTTCAAGGGTTAGTGGTGTATCGTCAAGGGGAGTTATGACGACTCGACCATCCTCACTGGCAATCCGTACCCGTTGGTCAACATGCAGGTGAGCTGCACGTGCTATGGCAGCAGGCAGGCGTACCCCCAGATTGTTACCCCACTGTTTCAGGTCCAGCACTGCTTCTGCTTGTATCATTGTTCTGGTACTCCTTAAGGTTGTTTAAACTTAAGTTTAAACAAATACAGTGTTCCGGTCAACCTTTGAAAACAGTGCTACTCAAGTGGCAGGCAGCAAAATGGTGAGGACTTTGTTCAACCAACGCAGGTGTTTCAGTGCGGCAGATATCCGCAGCATAGGGGCAGCGGGGATGGAAACGGCAGCCTTGGGGCAGATTGGCTGCCGAGGGTAATTCATGGGAGCGGATGGCTGGTGTCGGGCTGCTGTCCAATGACTTGTGCAGACGCGGGATGGCTGCCAGCAATGCCTGGGTGTAGGGATGACGGCACTGCCTGAACAGTTCCTGTGCCGGTGCCAGTTCTACGATGCTGCCCAGATACATGACTGCTATCCGGTCGCTGACATGCCGTAACACGCCAAGGTCATGGCTGACCATCAGCATGGTCAGGCCGTGTTGCTGTTTCAACTCCTGCAGCAGGTTGATAATCTGGGCCTGAATGGAGATATCAAGCGAAGAAACCGGTTCATCAGCCACCAGTACCGCTGGTTGGGCCGCTAAGGCGCGGGCAATGCCGATCCGCTGACGTTGCCCCCCGGAGAACTCGTGGGGAAAACGGTCATACTGATCTGCAGCAAGACCAACCAGGGCCATCAGCTTGATGGTGGTATTACGAATCTGCTGTCTATCGCAGAGGCCATGTATCAAAAGCGGCTCTGCAATGGCATCGCCGATCCGCATCCGGGGATTCAGGGATGAAAAGGGGTCCTGAAAGATCATTTGTACTGAACGCCGGAAAATGCGCTGGTTTTCTGGAGTAAGCTGCCTGATATCCGTGCCTTGGAAGCTGATGCTGCCGCTGTCCGGTTGCAGGAGTCCGGCCAAGAGCTTGGCTACGGTGGATTTTCCGCAGCCTGATTCACCGGCCAACCCCAGGGTTTCTCCCGTGTGCAGGCTCAGGGAAACCTGATCAACCGCCTTGAGCATGGTCCTGGTCTGCTTGTCCGGGCCATTTCCTTTGAGCGAAAAGCTTTTATCTGCGTTATGAATGGATAGAAGATCGCTCATGTCAGGTAGTTCCAGCATTTTACCAGATGTCCGGCACCCCTGTCCTGTTCAGCTGGCATCTGTTCAGAGCAAACGGGTTTTACATCAGGGCAGCGCTCTTTGAAGGGGCAACCACTGATCGGTTTATCAAGCCGGGGAGGTTGGCCCGGTATTGCGGCCAGCGGTTGACCCGGCAGGGCGTTTTCCGGCAGTGAGGCCAACAGTCCTCTGGTGTAGGGATGCAGCGGGTTGTTAAGCAGTTCTTCAGTTGCAGCAGATTCCACAATCTGTCCGGCATACATGACACAGAGCTTGTCACTCACCCGTGCAAC
>DAIQQT010000058.1:0-10588 GCA_036786685.1 Trichlorobacter sp. | reverse complement strand
AACCTGTGACCTTCGGGTTATGAGCCCGACGAGCTACCAGACTGCTCCACCCCGCGACGTGAGGAATTGAACTTATAGCAGGAACGGCAAGGTGAAGTCAATATAAAAGTTTCTTATTCCTGGTCGGGTAGCACTTTTGCCCCGCTACCTACCCGACCGGCAATCTCGGAAGCGGCCTCTTTGTCAAGGTGGCGACCGATACGCACGCGGTACCAGGTGCCTTTGTCATTAAGATTTGTCTCCGAGATAGAGGCACTGTAGCCCTTTGCAGCAAGCTTGGCCTTAGTGTTTTCAGCTTCTTTTTTGTTGGCAAATGCAGCCACCTGCACCAGAAAACCGGAATTTACAGCTTTAGTGTCTGGCGCCTTGGTTGCAGGTGCAGGCGTTTGAGGTGGTTGCGGGACAGGTGAGGCTGCCGGTTTTGGCTTCTCATTTATACCGCTGCCAAGCACGGTCTGTTTCTGGCCTTTGGGGAGGGTTTCAAAGAAAGAGAGCGGTACCTGACCGGTGGGGGCAGCCTGTTGAGCAGGCTTGCCGGCGGTGGGTACTACGGTAGGTGGTGTTGCGGCTGCCTGTGGTGGTGTTTGCTGTACAGGCAGCTCCGGTTGCTTTTTTGTGTCCTTCTGGTTAGATTCAAGGCTTTGCTGCTCCATAGCTGCTCTGAAGGCCTTTTTGGCTGACTTTTGTGAGAAGAACCAGCCGGTGCCAAAGCCGGTGCAAAAGATGAATCCGGCAAGTACGCCAAACACCACCAGATTGCCGGAAGAGGAACCATCTGCCTTGCGTGGACTGCTGCTGATGCCTGTGCTGCCTGAGCCGGAGGATTGTCGTGGCTCACTATAGTCTATCCGCATGGCTGACCTCCTACATCTTTTCCGGTGCTGAAACACCCAGCAGTGACAATGCATTCTGGATCACCTGTCTGGTACGTGCCAGCAGGTACAGGCGTGCAATGCTCAGCCTGGTGTCTTCAGTAACTACCTTGGTCTTATTGTAATAGCTGTGGAACTGCCCTGCCAGTTCTGTCAGATAATAGACAATTTTGTGCGGTTCAAACTCCTGGGCGGCATCATCAATGGTTTCCGGCAGGCTCTCAAGCCATTTTGTCAGGCGCAGTTCCTCTGGAGTTTCAAGCAGAGCAAGTATATCTGCTGCCGGGGTCTGATCCGGAAGGGCAATCCCTTTTTCAGCGGCATTTTCAAAAATGCTGCAGATACGGGCATGGGCATACTGAATATAGTAGACCGGGTTATCCAGTGATTGCTGTTTAGCCAGATCAATATCAAAGACCAGTTGTGAATCCGGCTTGCGCATGACAAAGAAGAATCGGGTGGCATCGCGTCCCACCTCATCGATCAGATCCCGCAGGGTGACATAGCTGCCGGCACGTTTGGATATCTTGACCTCTTCCCCCCCCCGCATAACCGTGACCATCTGGTGCAGGACGTACTCCGGCCAGCCTTTGGGGATACCGGCATCCAGTGCCTGCAGTCCGGCCCGTACCCTGGTGATGGTGCTGTGGTGGTCAGCCCCCTGCTCGTTGACAACCCGCAGGAAACCGCGCTGCCATTTATCCAGGTGATAGGCCACATCAGGTACAAAGTAGGTGTAGCCACCGTCGGTTTTGCGCATAACCCGGTCTTTGTCGTCACCAAAGTCAGTGGTGCGCAGCCAGAGTGCCCCTTCCTGTTCGTAGGTATGACCATTGGCGATCATTTTTTGTACCGCAGCTTCAACCTTGCCGTCAGTATAGAGGCTTGATTCGAGGAAGTACTGGTCAAAGCAGACATCAAAGGCCTGCAGATCCTGATCCTGCTCTCTGCGCAGGGCTGCTACGGCAAAACGTCTGATGGCATCCAGGTCATTGGGGTCACCACTGGCGGTCACCTGCTGGTCTCCGGCAGTAACCGTTTCTTTGGCCAGATAGGCAGAAGCAACCTCCCTGATGTAGTCTCCCTGATAGCCGTCAGCAGGCCAACGGGGATCATCGGTTTCGATTCCAAGGCAGCGGGCCTGGACAGACAAGGCCAGATTGCTGATCTGGGCACCGGCGTCATTGTAGTAGAACTCGCGGGTAACCTGCCAACCGGTTGCTGACAACAGACGGCAGAGTACATCCCCGATGGCGGCACCCCGGCCATGGCCGATATGCAGCGGTCCGGTGGGGTTGGCACTGACAAACTCAACCTGGGCCTTACGACCGGCTCCGCTGTCTGTGCTACCGTAGCCTGTACCAGCCTGTTCAATCAGTGGCAGGCACTGTTGCCAGGCAGCGTGGGCAATAAAGAAGTTGATAAAACCTGGACCGGCTATTTCAGCCCGGCGAATCAGTCCATCAGTATCCTGCAGGTGCAGCAGTACACTTTCAGCCACTTGGCGGGGGGACTTGCGTTCCGGTTTGGCCAATTGCATGGCAATGTTACAGGCAAAATCACCGTGGGCCTCCTGGGCCGGGGTGCCGATAACAACAGCAGGGATGTTTTCGGAGCAGAGGGCGCCTGCCGTACGGGCGGCTATAAGTGCTTGGGATACCAGTGCAGCAAGTTTCTGACGGATCATTGTTGAGGAGCTTCCTTGGGAGAATCGTTTGTCGAGTGTAGATCTGCAGTATCCTGATCTTTTATGGTGATGTCCCGTGAGAAATCAGGGCAACGGGCACCGCTATCCGAGACGGAAAAACGTTTTGCGCAGGTTGCGCGCCAGGCGCAGATAATACAATTTTGTTGTTGCATGGTGTGGGCCTCACTTGCTCCCGGAAGGTGGAAATTGATAGATAACTTCATTGGGGCGAACCAGCCCCAGTTCTTTACGGGCAATCCGCTCCAGCTGATGTCGGTCGCTATGCAGCGCCTCGATTGACAGGCGCAGCTTCTGGTTTTCCACACGCAAGTCAGCCACGCTGCGTTCAATGCGCTGTTTTTCCTGCCGCATCTCATAAATCCGTAACAGACCGCGTTCGCCAAATACCGTAAAAAACAGAATAAAGGCGAGGCAGGCTGCCGGGATCAGCCAGGTGCGGCGTGTTATGCTAATTCCGGTCATATCAACCCCTGTTGCAGCGTGCGGCAAAGTAATCGGCCGTAGCCTTCAGCCCGGTATTCAGGTCTACCACCGGCTGCCAACCCAGTTGCTGTTGTGCCAGGGTGATGTCCGGACGGCGCTGTTTGGGATCATCCTGGGGCAATGGTTTGTTGATTATCTTTGATTTTGAGCCGGTTATTGTAATGATTTTTTCAGCAAATTCAAGGATGCTGTTTTCAACCGGGTTGCCCAGGTTGACCGGCCCGATAAAACCTTGTTGGTTTTCCATCATCTTGATCATGCCGTCAATCAGGTCACTGACATAGCAGAAAGAACGGGTCTGCCTGCCTTCGCCAAAGACCGTGATCTCTTCGTTTCTCAGGGCCTGTAGCATAAAGTTGGATACAACCCGGCCATCGTTTTCTGCCATGCGGGGGCCGTAGGTGTTGAAGATCCTGATGATGCGGATATCAACCTTGTTCTGGCGGTGATAATCCATCATCAGGGTTTCAGCCACCCGCTTACCCTCGTCGTAGCAGCTGCGGATGCCGATCGGGTTGACGTTACCCCAGTAGTCCTCTTTCTGGGGATGTACCTGAGGATCACCGTAAACCTCTGAGGTGGATGCCTGCAGGATGCGAGCCTTGACCCGTTTGGCCATGCCCAGCATGTTGATCATTCCCATCACGCTGGTCTTGACGGTCTTGACCGGGTTGTACTGATAGTGGACCGGAGAGGCAGGGCAGGCCAGGTTATAGATCCGGTCCACTTCCAGCAGGATTGGTTCCACGATGTCGTGGCGGATCAGCTCAAAGCGATGGTTGTCCATCAGGTGGATGATGTTGTCTTTGCTGCCGGTGAAGAGGTTGTCCAGGCAGATGACGTCATTGCCTTCGTTCAACAGCCGCTCGCAGAGATGGCTGCCAAGAAAGCCCGCGCCGCCGGTAACCAGTATCCGCATCAGTTGCCCCCTTCCTGGATGCCGTTGCCGGCCCGTCCCAGCGGGATATAGCGGATACCGCTTTCCTTCATCCGGCTCGGTTTGTAGAGGTTACGGCCATCAACGATTAACGGTTGCTTCAGTGCAGCCTTGATCCGGTCAAAATCAGGGTTGCGGTATTCGTGCCAGTCGGTGATGACCGTCAGGGCATCAGCATTGTCAAGAATCTCGTACTGATTTGTGCTGTATTCGATCCGGTTGCCAAAATATTTCTTTGCTTCGTTCAGTGCCTCCGGGTCATGGGCGCGGACAGTGGCACCGGCAGCCAGTAACCGTTCAATGATGGTAAGGGAGGGGGCCTCGCGCATATCGTCGGTGCGGGGTTTGAAGGAGAGTCCCCAGCAGGCGATAATTTTACCGGTCAGAGGTTGTTCTTCGTCTGAAGAACCAAGTGTTTTGATCAACTTGTTGGCCAGGACTTCTTTCTGTAGTTCATTGACCGCTTCCACCGCCTTCAGCAGCAGGAAGTCGTAGCTACACTCTTCGGCAGTGCGAATCAGTGCTTTGACATCTTTCGGGAAACAGGAACCGCCGTAACCCGGGCCTGGAAAGAGGAAGTCGTAGCCGATACGGGAGTCAGAGCCGATCCCTTCACGGACAGCGGCAACGTCAGCCCCCATCCGTTCACAGAGCCCGGCGATCTGGTTCATGAAGGAAATTCTTGTCGCCAGCATGGCGTTGGCTGCGTATTTGGTCATTTCAGCAGAGCGGATATCCATGATGATCATCCGGCTCTGCCTACGCATGAACGGGTCGTACAGTTCTTTCATGATTTCAGCGGTGCGGACGTTGTCAGTACCGACCACCACACGGTCCGGCTTCATGAAGTCGTCTATGGCAGCCCCTTCCTTGAGGAATTCAGGGTTGGAGACAACGTCAAACTCAAGTGAGGAACCGCGCTTGGTCAACTGGTCCTGTACTGCTGCACGCACTTTGTCGGCAGTGCCGACCGGTACGGTTGATTTATCCACAATGATCTTGAAGCCGTTCATATGTTGGCCAATGGATTGGCCAACTGCCAGAACGTACTGCAGGTCTGCAGAACCGTCTTCACCAGGCGGGGTGCCGACAGCAATAAACTGGATCAGGGATTTTTCAACCGCTTCTACAACATCGGTGGTAAAGGAAAGGCGACCTTCGGACTGGTTGCGCAGGATCAGTTCTTTCAGGCCAGGTTCATAGATCGGGATTATGCCGTTCTTCAGGCCTTCAATCTTTTTCTGATCAACGTCTACGGCAATGACCGTGTTGCCGCTTTCGGCAAAACAGGCTGCAGCAACCAAACCAACATAACCGGCACCAAATACGGATATCTTCATCAATTAACTCCCTGAAAATTAATGGACTTTTTTGCCCCACAACAGCAGAGCCCTGGCATACAGCTCCCGGCGGGGTAGCCCGGTCGCCGCAGCCACCAGTGCGGCAGCTTCTTTGACCGTATGTCCTTTGGCCAAGCTGGCAGCCAGCTGTTCTTCTGCTGATAAACCGTCCTGCATCACACTGTTTTCGTCAGCCGGTGCTATCAGGATGACTACTTCGCCCCGTTCACGGCCATCCTGTACCAGCTCACGCACCTGAGCTGTCGTGCCCGGCAGCAGTTCTTCGTACAGCTTGGTCAGCTCCCGGGCAACCACCACCTGGCGTTCACCCAGTATGGTGCTGATATCGGCCAGCGTGGCTGCCAGGCGGTGTGGCGCTTCATAGAGTACCACCGTGCCGTGGGCAGCTGCCAATGAGGCCAGGAACGAGCGACGCTTACCTTCTTTATTCGGCGGAAATCCGGCAAAAGTGAAGGAATTTGTGGGTAATCCGGCGGCTGAAAGTGCGGTTACAGCTGCACAGGCACCCGGTATCGGCACTACCTTGATCCCCTCTGCCAGAGCATCCCGCACCAGCTGGTAGCCGGGGTCGGAGATACAGGGGGTTCCGGCATCGGAAATAAGCGCCACCTGCTTGCCTTCACGCAGGGTTGCCAGTATCCGTTCGCCCTTTAATGCCTGATTGTGGTCATAGTATGAGGTCAGCGCCGTGGTAATGCCGAAATGAGAGAGCAGCTTGCGGGAATGCCGGGTGTCTTCCGCAGCAATCAGATCAACTTCCCGGAGAATACGGACAGCCCGGAAGGTCATGTCCTCAAGGTTGCCGATCGGTGTGGCTACAATGTAGAGGGTGCCAGCCATTACTTGAGTGAAGAAATATAGGCGTGTATCCCTTCAAGAATACCGTCGGCGGTCAGGTCGTGAAAGTTTGTATCTTTCAGGCGGGACTCTTCAAGGCTGTTGCTGATGAAGCCGACCTCGGTCAGGATGCTGGGCATGCTGGCCCCCACCAGAACATAAAAGGGCCCCTGCTTGACCCCCAGGTTTTTGGTGTCCGGATATCTGGCTTTGGCGGTTTTGTAGATCGCCTTCTGGATCTCTTCAGCCAGATGGGCGGAGTCGTTCAGTTTGTAGTTGGCCATCAGGTCAAACAGGATCGCCTGCAGGGTGCTGACCTTTTCCAGCGTAGTGCCGTTTTCCTTGGCTGCCAGCTGGGCCACCTTTTCGGTCTTGGCCAGATTGAGGTAGTAGGTCTCAATGCCGGCGGCATTGCGGTTGGGGGCAGCATTGGCATGGATCGAGACAAATAGGTCGGCGTTGACCTTATTGGCAATGGCGGTTCGCTCTTCCAGCGGGATAAAGACATCGGTGGAGCGGGTCATTACCACATCCAGCCCCAGCTCTTCCTTCAGCTTTTCCCGTAGCTTCAGTCCTATGGAAAGCACCACATCCTTTTCCTGCAGGCCGCTGTGGCCCACCGCGCCGGGATCATGGCCGCCATGGCCGGGGTCCAGTACAATCCGGCGAATCTTTGAGATGGCCGCCTGTTTTTTAACCGCTTTTGTAGGGCGCTCGGTCTTTGTGGAAGGAGGGGCAACAGCGGAGGTAACCTGTACACGATTTGTCAGGCTGCTTTCAAGCTGGCTGATCTCGGTACGCCGTTCTCCTCTGACATCAATAATCAGCCGGGCCGGGTCTGAAAGGGGGAAGATCTTGTAGTCCCTGATGTTGTCCGTATCCAGCACCACCCGTACCACACCGGGCTTGTACAGTCCTGCCCGTACTCCCTTCAACAGTCCGTCACCGATGGTAATCTCCCGGATGGTACTGGCCAGCCGGGTATTGTGCAGATCAATGAATATCCGGCCAGGTTTGCCGCTACGTCCGGCAGTCCTGTCAAGTTCATGGCTTTCCCAGGTCACGTCCCGTTCCAGTGCTATGGCAATCCGGGTGTAATCGGGGTTTGACCAGTGTTTCAGTTCCATTACCTGGGCAGGCGCCGCAATTCTGTTTTCTACCGGGGACGGTTTTTTTGCTGTTCTAGCGGCATGGGCAGGCAGGGAAACTGTTGTCAGTGCAAACAGTGCCAGTAGCAGAAATAGTAGCGCTTTTAGTCTGATCATCATGCCATGTTCTTCAATTCATCAAGCAGATTCAGTGCTTCCAACGGTGTCATACCAGAATTATGCAGCTTTTTCAACCGTTCCCGCCATTGCCGGATGGTGAAGATAGTTTGTAAGTCATTTAGCTGGATAATTTGATTTCTTTAATTTTAAGGTTGTCTGTAGTATATGGTTTACGATATATGTATGAACATGGAAAAGGGGGATGTATGAAACTGTTTGGAATTGTTATTGTTTGCTTGTTTATGGTCGTGCCGAAGTCGTCCTATGCACTCAACGCCTATGGTGTTCAGATTGACGGTTCAGTAGTTGTTGATGGTCAGGCGTTGCATTTGAATGGATTTGGTCTGCGTACAAAAATGTTCGGCAAGGTCTATCTAGGTTCACTCTATTTAGCAAAACAGACCGCCAAAAGTGCTGAGGTGATCAATGACCCTGGTGTCAAGCTGGTCAGAATCAATTTTTTGCATAAGCGGGTTTTGAAGGACAAATTTGTCGAGGCATTAAATGGGGCCTTGATCAGAAACAGCTCAAGTCTTGCAGGAAATTCAGACCTGCAGCGCTTATACGCGCTTTTTAACAAAGACTTCATACATGGAGAGGTGCTGGACATAAGCTTCTCTGCGGATGGAACTGTACGGGTCAGTCGTAATAATCAGGTGGTGGGATCGGTTACTTCAAAAAATGTGCAGACAGCTGTGCTTAAGGCGTTTATCGGACTAAGTCCGATTGATGAAGCAGTGCGGGCCGGGATGCTGGGGAGGCTCTAAACGGCTCAGATGCTGTGTTCTAAAGCCCTTCGGGAAGTAGTTGTCCCGAAGGGCTTTTTCATGCCATCTTTTTCAATTCATCAAGCAGATTCAATGCTTCCAACGGTGTCATAACAGAAATATTCAGTTTTTTCAACCGTTCCCGCAGCAGATCCCCCTGCTGTTCAAACAGGGTAAACTGGGCAGACTCTTTTTTGGGCGGGGCGATGCTGCTCTTGGACAGGCGGGGTGAGCCCTGTTCAAACTCCCCTTCTTCCAGGGTCTTGAGCACTTCTTTGGCCCGTTCGATCACATCACGGGGCATGCCTGCCAGGCGGGCCACCTGAATACCGTAGGAGTGTGAGGCTGCGCCGGGGATGATGGTACGCAGGAAGATGACCTGATCGTTCCACTCCTTGACTGCCACGGTCAGGTTGGTGATCCGCTCGCGGGTGGCAGCAAGATCAGCCAGTTCATGGTAGTGGGTGGCAAACAGGGTGCGGGGGCGGCAGACCTGATTATCGTGCAGGAATTCTGCCACGGCCCAGGCGATGGAGAGGCCGTCAAAGGTGGAGGTGCCGCGTCCGATCTCATCCAGCACAACCAGGCTTTTGTTGCTGGCTGTGCGCAGGATATGGGCGGTCTCCATCATCTCCACCATAAAGGTTGATTGCCCTTTGGCCAGATTGTCGCCTGCCCCGACCCGGGTGAAGATCCGGTCAGCAATGCCGATGGTTGCAGCGGTGGCCGGAACAAATGAACCGGCCTGGGCCATCAGGGTGATCAGGGCCACCTGGCGCATGTAGGTGGATTTACCGGCCATGTTGGGGCCGGTGATCATCAGGATCTGGTTGGCCTCGCCATCCAGCCGGGTATCATTGGGTACAAACCGCTCCCCCAGGTTCATCGCCTCTACCACCGGGTGACGGCCTTCAATGATCTCCAACTGATCGCTGTCATCCACGGTCGGCTTGCAGTAGTTGCGTTCCATTGCCACAACTGCCAGGCTTACCAGTACATCCAGGCTGGCAACAGCTGATGCAGTACGGCTGATCCGGGCTCCGTTGCCTGCTGCGGTCTCCCGCACCTGCTGGAACAGGGTATACTCCAGTTCACAGATCCGGTCTTCGGCCCCCAGCACCTTCTCTTCGTAATTCTTCAACTCTTCGGTGATGTAGCGCTCGCCGGTGGCTATGGTCTGACGCCTGATGTAATCAGCCGGTACGCTGGCAAGGTTGGTCTTGGTCACCTCAATGTAGTAGCCAAAGACCTTGTTGTAGCGGATTTTTAAAGATGAGATACCGGTACGCTCCCGTTCCTGCGCCTCCAGCCGGGCAATATACCCTTTGCCTTCCCGGCTGATTGAACGCAGCTCATCCAGCTCAGGGTTATAGCCATCAGCGATGATCCCCCCTTCACGCAGTGAAAAAGGAGGTGTGGGCGAGATGGCACGATTGATCAGCTCCCGCAGGTCATCCAACGGGTCAAGCTGCTCCAGCAGCCTGCAGAGCAGCGGCGCTTCCACCCCCACCAGGGCATCCCGCAGGCCGGGAATCCGTTCCAGTGAGTCATGCAGGGCACGCAGGTCACGGCCACCGGCGCCGGCCATGCTGATCCGGCCGTTGAGCCGCTCCAGATCATGCATCCCTTTCAGCAGGCCGTTCAATTGATCTCGCAGCAGCCCCTGCTCCACCAGCTCTTCCACTGCTGAGAGCCGCTGGCGGATCAGATCCACCTGCACCAGCGGATAGGAAAGCCACTGCTTGAGGCTGCGGGCCCCCATGGCGGTTGCGGTGCGATCCAGACAGCCCAGCAGCGAGCCGGACTTCTTGTTGTCGGTCATGGTGGCGGTCAGCTCAAGATTGCGACGGGTGGCTGGATCAAGGGCCAGAAAGTCGTTGCGGCGCACAATGCTGATGTCCCGCAGGTGGGGCAGGGCCGCATGGCGGTTTTCCTGCAGATAGTGTAGCACCATCCCGATTGCCAGCAGGGCCAGTGGCAGGCCATCCATCCCGAATGCGTCCGGTGAGGCGATACCGAACCGGTTGCAGATCAGGCCGGAGCAGTAATCCTTGTCCAACACCCAGTCTGCCACGCCGGAACGGGGACGTTCGCCATGCAACAGCCCCAGCTCGTCCGGCAGTTCCTTGCGTAGCGCTTCCGCCAGCAGTAGCTCCCGTGGGCCGATTGCAGCCAGCATGGCAGCAGCGCCGGTCAGGCTGTCTTCTTCCGATGCCTTGAATTCACCGGTGGAAAGGTCCAGCCAGGCGCACCCCCAGCGTCCGTCCTGCTGACAGAGAGCCAGAAGGTAACTGTTTTCGTCCGGGGTCAGGCTTTCGCTCTCGGTCACCAGGGCCGGGGTCACCACCTTGACCA
>DAIQQT010000057.1:0-10625 GCA_036786685.1 Trichlorobacter sp. | reverse complement strand
CTAGATACCTGGGGGGCAGACCTGTTTTCAATCAACAAAAAGGGCAATGTCTGCGTTCACCCTTCCTCAAACTCAAAGAACGCCATTGATCTGCGCGCCCTGGTTGATGACCTGATCAAGCGCAAGATCAAGCCGCCGATCCTGCTCCGTTTCATGGATGTGCTGCAGGGGCGGATCGCCTCCATCAATCGTGTTTTCCGCAATGCCATTGCTGAAAACGACTATCCTGCCAAGTATCAAACCTTCTACCCGATCAAGGTGAACCAGCAGCGTCAGGTGGTTGAGGCGATTGCCAGCTACGGCAAGCGCTACAACATCGGTCTTGAGGTCGGTTCAAAGCCGGAACTGGTGGCTGGTATCGCCATCTCCACCGGCAATGGCCTGCCGATCATCTGCAATGGTTACAAGGATGCCGAGTATATCGAGACCGTGCTGTTTGCCACCCGGGTCGGCTACAATATCACCATCGTGGTTGAGAAGCTGTTTGAACTGGAAAAGATCATTGCACTTGCCAAAAAGACCGGTATCAGACCAAGCCTGGGTATCCGGGTCAAACTATCCTCCAAGGGAACCGGTAAATGGGCCACCAGTGGTGGTGAAGATGCCAAGTTTGGCCTGCGGATGTCAGAGATCATGGCTGCCATCAAGATGCTGCAGGAAGCTGATCTGCTGGATTGTGTCAACCTGCTGCATTCCCATATCGGCAGCCAGGTCACCAAGATCGACAAGATCAAGACCGCCCTGATTGAGGCAGCCCGTATTTACTCGGAGATGCGTAAGCTTGGGGTTAATATCCAGTATCTGGATATTGGCGGTGGTCTTGGGGTTGATTATGACGGCTCCAAGTCCAGCTACTTCTCCAGTGTCAACTACACCGTGGAAGAGTATGCCAATGACGTGATTTATCAGATCAAGAACATCTGTGATGAGGCTGGCGTGGACTGCCCCAACATCATCTCAGAATCCGGGCGGGCCACGGTTGCCCATTATTCAGTGCTGATTACCAATGTGCTGAACACCAACACCCAGAACCTGATGCCGGATTATGAGCAGATTCTTGAAGAGATGGAAAAACCGGCCCCCACGGTTAAAAAACTGCTGGATATTTACAAGAGCATTGACCGCTATTCACTGCGGGAGGATTACCACGACACCCTCCAGCTGATCAATGAGGCGGTCAGCCTGTTCAATCTGGGCTATCTGACCCTGCAGGATCGTGCCATTGCTGAGTGGCTCTATTCCAAGATCATCAAGAAGATCAACAGCATTGTTGAGAAGATCAAGCCGATCCCGGAGGAGTTGCAGAACTTCCAGCTTGCCCTGCGCCAGACCTATTTTGCCAACTTCTCACTGTTCCAGTCCATTCCTGACTCCTGGGCCATTGATCAACTGTTCCCGATCATGCCGCTGCAGCGCCTGGGCCAGCGTCCTGATGTGATGGCCTCAATCGCGGATATTACCTGTGATTCAGACGGTGAGATCACCAGCTTTGTGGGGGAAAATGGACGCAGCAAGTTCCTGCCGATGCACAAGCTGAAAAAAGACGAAGATTACTACATCGGCTTTTTCCTGATCGGTGCCTATCAAGAAATTCTGGGTGACCTGCATAACCTGTTTGGTGACACCAATGCCGTGCATATCACCTTTAACAAAAAGACCGGCTACATGATTGATACGGTCATCAACGGCGATGCCACCTGGGAAACCCTTAAGTATGTCCAGTACAAAGGGCCGGAGATCCTTAAACATGTGCGGGACAACCTTGAAAAACAGGTTGCCATCAAGAAAGTCTCCATTGAGGAGAGCAGCCACTTTATTGAACTGTTGGATAGAACCCTGTTGGGCTATACATACCTGGGTGAATAGCTGGTTTGTAAATGTTGTGTGACAAGCTTGCACCTGTTGTTGCTGCTGTCTAAACTGTCTGTCAATTTCCAATTTAACTCAGGAGGAAGCAGTCCATGAGTAACGTACTCATCATTGGTGCCGGCGGTGTCGGCCAGGTTGTTGCCCACAAATGTGCCCAGCGTCGTGACATCTTTACCGAGATTACGCTGGCCTCCCGTACCAAAGCCAAGTGCGATGTCATTGCAGCCCAACTGGGCAACAGCATCAAGACCGCCCAGGTGGATGCTGATAACGTGCCTGAACTGGTGGCCCTGATCAAGCAGGTGCAACCAAAGCTGGTAATTAACGTGGCCCTGCCGTATCAGGATCTGACCATCATGGATGCCTGCCTTGAGACCGGGGTGGATTACCTGGATACAGCCAATTATGAGCCGCTGGATACCGCCAAGTTTGAGTATTCCTGGCAGTGGGCCTATCAGGACCGCTTCAAGCAGGCAGGCCTGATGGCGCTGCTGGGGTCTGGTTTTGATCCAGGCGTTACCAACGTCTACACTGCCCTGGCAGCCAAGAAGTATCTGGATGTGGTGGAAGAACTGGATATCATCGATGCCAACGCAGGTAGCCATGGCCAGCCCTTTGCCACCAACTTCAACCCTGAGATCAACATCCGTGAAGTAACCGCCACCTGCCGTCACTGGGAAAACGGCCAGTTTGTGGAAAGCCCGGCGCTTTCCACCAAGCGGGTCTTTGATTTTCCTGAGGGGATCGGGCCGATGAACTGCTACCGTCTCTACCATGAAGAGATGGAGTCAATCGTCAAGCATATCCCCACCATTAAAAAGGCCCAGTTCTGGATGACCTTTTCCGACAACTATCTCAAGCACCTTGAAGTGCTGCAGAACGTGGGCATGACCCGGATTGATGAGGTGGAGTTCAACGGCCAGAAAATCGTGCCGATCCAGTTCCTCAAGGCGCTGCTGCCTGATCCGGGCTCTTTGGGGCCGCTCACCAAGGGCAAGACCTGCATCGGGGTGATCGCCCGTGGCCTGAAGGATGGCAAGCGCAAACAGGTTTACATTTACAACATCTGTGACCATGAGGCCTGCTACAAAGAGGTTCAGTCCCAGGCCATCAGCTACACAACCGGCGTACCGGCTGTGGTGGGGGCTATCATGATGTTGACCAGGCAATGGCATGCAGCGGGTGTCTGGAACATGGAACAGTTTGATCCTGAACTGTTCCTGGAGGTACTGGGGCCAATGGGGCTGCCAACAGTAGTCGTTGACGGTGGCGAGTGGCCTGAGCTGTAATAAAACAATAAGCCACAGAGCACACAGAGGTCTCAGAGAAAGTCAAAACCAGTCAAAAGCTTTATTTTGTTCGTTGTACTCTGTGTTCTCTGTGCCCTCTGTGGCAAAAATAGGTTTTAGCCTGTGATCGGTATCGATATTGAAAAAATAGCTCAGTTAGCCCCTTCACCCGCCTACGTGGTTGATCTGGGCAGGTTGCGCCACAATCTGGCAATCCTGGATCAGGTGCAGCAGCGCAGCGGCGCCAAAATCCTGATGGCGTTGAAGGCGTTCTCCATGTGGAGCACCTTCCCGCTGATCAGCAAGACCCTGCACGGCGTTTGTGCCAGTTCTCCCTGGGAAGCACGTCTGGGACGGGAAGAGTTTGGCCGTGAGGTACACAGCTTTGCTGCTGCCTTCAAGGAAAGCGATGTGGTGGAACTGCTGAGTATCTCCAATCATCTGGTCTTTAACTCTTTCAATCAGTTAGAGAGGTTCAGGCCCTTATGGGAAAAAGAGCAGGGCAGGGTCTCCATCGGCCTACGGGTTAACCCCGAGCATTCAGAAGGGCATACCGCCATCTATGATCCCTGCGCTCCAACATCCAGGCTGGGTATCCCGGTTGCCGAGTTTGCAGGACGCTCTCTGGCTGGAGTCGAAGGGTTGCACTTCCATACCCTTTGTGAACAGCTCTTTGAGCCGCTGGAACGGACTGCCAGGGTGTTTGAAGAGAAGTTTGGCAGGTATCTGCAGGGGATGAAGTGGCTTAATCTTGGCGGCGGTCACCATATCACCCGTGAAGGCTATGATATTGACGGGCTGGTGGAACTGGTCACGTATTTCAAGAATAAGTATGGGGTGGAGGTCTATCTGGAACCGGGTGAGGCGATTGCCATCGGCACCGGTCTGCTGGTCAGCGAAGTGCTGGATGTGGTGCACAACCAGATGGATATCGCTATTCTGGATGTCTCGGCCACCTGCCATATGCCGGATATTCTGGAGATGCCCTACCGGCCGGACATTACCGGCGGATTCAAGGCTGGTGAGAAACCTTACACCTACCGTTTAGGCGGCCCTTCATGTCTGGCTGGAGATGTAATTGGTGACTGGTCCTTTGAGCAGCCACTCAAGCCGGGTGATCAGCTGGTGTTTGAAGATATGTCCCATTACACCATGGTCAAAACAACCACCTTTAACGGTATTCAACATCCCCATATCTGTACCTTTGAACCGGATACCGGCCAGCTGCAGATTGTGCGCAGCTTTGACTATCCTGACTTCAAATCAAAGCTCTCCTAAAAATAGCTATTCTGCTACTTGCGGAATGCACTGTCTGTAGGGTATAGTACACAACTTCTTTTTACGTCTCCTTAGCTCAGCTGGATAGAGCAACGGCCTTCTAAGCCGTAGGTCGCAGGTTCGAATCCTGCAGGGGACGCCAATAAAAACAATGGCTTGCGGATAATGTCTGTAAGCCATTTCTGTTTTTTAATGATTTTTGTTGCCGTTTTGTTGCCGTTTGCGGTCTTGCTGTAGGTGAACACATAAGAAGTGTATTCACTTGACTGAATAGCCTTGAAAAGCTAGCTTGCATAGCAACTTGAGACTAGGAGAAGTCATGAAGACCACCATAGCCATAATATCAACGGCCATACTTCTGGCAACATCTTCCCACGCTGAAGAGGCTATTATCAGCCTTAACCATATATCCCCTGATTCAGTTGTTGCATCCCTCGAAAAGCTGAAGTCGTTAGCGGGATCCGTACTGACAACAAAAGGCTCCAACAAGATAGTGATTGTTGATGAACCTTCAAGCATTGCCAAAATGCAGCGGTACGTTGCCGCCGTTGATACAGTCAAAAAGCAGGTAATGATTGAAGCGCGTATCATGGAGGTAACAGACGACTTCAGCCGGTCTTTGGGGGTAAGTTGGGGAGTGCATAGTAATGGAACGGGCCGGACTTTTCCAGGCATTAGAAATTCAGATACTTCATTTGGAGGTATAGCTTCTGTTGCTGCTCCTACTACTGGCGTAAGCGGTCTTGCTGGTGTTGCCTCTGATATAGCCTTTGGAGTGATAAACAACCACGTTCAGATTGATATGCGTATCAATGCCGCCGAATCTGCTGATATGGTCAAACTGGTAAGCTCTCCTAAAATAGCAACGCAAAGCGGAAACTCTGCCAAGATCACACAGGGCAAACTGATACCGTACATATCTTCAACAAACGATAAGGTTGAAACCAAGTTTGTGGAGGCTGCCCTTGCTCTTGAGGTTGTTCCTGTAGTTAGAGATGATGGGAAAATAATAATGAAAGTTCTGGCTAAAAATGATGAACCAGACCCCACGTCAACCAGCTCTACCCCACCAATTAACATCAAGCAGGCCACAACAGAGCTTGTGCTGAATGACGGGCAATCAATGGTTATTGGTGGCATTGCAATAAATAGGGATGAATCTGGCGGTGACGGGGTGCCGTGGGTAATGAACATCCCAATACTGGGGTATCTGTTTAAATCCAGCTATAAAATACAGCACAAAAACGAATTAATGGTTGTGATAACGCCCAAGGTGCTAGCTGAGTAAAGTCACAGTCAGCCCGTCAATCCATCCAGCCGAAGTCAACACAGCAGACAGCCGTCAACGGCCTTTGGTTCCCTGCCTGAAGCACGGCAACGGTCAATCGCTGCCTGCATCCATGAAGGGTAAGGCGCGGTTATCTGACTGTTACTTGTCATGATCTCCCATGTTTCCGGCGCAAGTACAATCGTTACCGGGTTCGCAAGCCGCTCCAATGCCTGTAGGCGTGTTCTGATATTCATGCTCCCCCCTTTTCCTGTGTCAGCACACAGATATGTTTCAGCGGTCCCGGTTGGCTGTCAAATTTGGCTTGTGCTGCTGCACGTTCCTGTTCGTCTGTAAATGCAAGTATCAGTGTTAGCTCCGGACCGTCTGACATTGGTCGCGCTGATTCAATTTTCTGCAATCGTGCTTTGATGCTCATGGCTTCCCCCTTTCCTGCAATTGATTACGTCAATCACAACATGTCGCTTACCCTGTCGATCAAGAACCGCTGCCTGCCGCATATCCTCTGCATTATTGGCAAAGAGTACGGGGACCGGTTCCGGTGGTATGTTATCGACAACGGCACGCTCCAAAGAGTTTAACCGGGCTTGTATGTTTCTCACTGTTCGCCCCCTTGCTGTTCCAGCCTGGAAATCCGTTGTTCCAGCTCTGTCAATTCGATGATTTTGATTTGGCCGGCCAGGGTCTGCATTGCTGCTGTTGCCTGCTCAAGCGTTATCTCGCCATTTGCAGCAGCGTGATATATAGCCGCGCCCTGTTCGGCAAGGGTTCCGGTTGTGGGGAGTTTTACCCCCAGCGGTTCACCTGTTGCCCGTACCGGCGGGATAATCCGATCAAGGCACAACCGCAAGGCTTGCGGGTCTCCTGATAGTGCCATGTTGACGGCCTTCTGTATCAGATTTGCAGCGTGGGGCTTCAACAGCTCCCTTAGTTCCGTCCGCCGGTCCCTTGAGCCTTTAGGCTTTCCTGCTGCATTGCCTGATTTTCCTTTCACAAATTTTGCCATTATATGCACCCCTGATATTTTCCTGATAATTTCAGGGGACCAACGCGGTCCCCCTTGTGTTGTCATCAGCCGTTCGTCACATGGTTACCACGTAGATACATGCTGCCCACAATACCACCACGGCAACAGACAGGATTCTGGAAGTCCGCCGCCAGAACAAGGCTGAAGCTATGGCGCGGTCAATAGCCCGGTTTGCCTCTTCAAGCACCCGGACAGCTTTGGTATGTGTCTTGTTCCCTTCAATCAGCATCTCACTCATGAGTAATTCAAGGTCCGTCAAGTCTCTCTGTGAACTTGCAAGCTCGATCTGTTGCGCCATCTGCTGAAGCCGTTTCATTATGCTGTCATTCTGAATTGTAGTTATCATATTGTATTGTCTCCCTCTGAAAGTTCTGGTTGTGAGCGATACAGGGCCAGCCCTGCCAGCCATGCCGCCCGGTGTTCAGTCAAGGACCGGTCAAGCTGCCGATCACTCCCGGCCTTGAAAGCATCATCAATCTGCTGTGTGCTGTTTCTAATCCGCTGCAATGCCGCCGGGTGAAAATCCTGTAGCCAGGCCGTCAACAGTTCCGGCCAGCTTTCATCATTCAGTTGATTATATAGGTCGTGCAACCGCTCAAAGGCATTCTGTCTGCTGAATGGGACCGGTGGCGCGGGCGCTTCATCAGCAGGCCGGACCTTACCCCCCAGGCGTGCAGCCTGATCTTCTGACAGTTCCAAAATCTTACCCGCTGGGACCGTTGTTCTACCCTGTTGCGTTTCGACGCTGAAGGCTTCACATACAAAATATTTCATTCGATCACCCCAAAATCTAAGCCGGTCAGGTCAATAACTTCACTTGATGAAAATGGCTCTCTATCCGCAACAACGCAACAAGCCTGTGATTCTGGCATGTTGTGCTGTTTTTCATCCGCAACGCTTCCGCAACGTGGCGTATCATCCGCAACAGGCAAAGCCGCTTGTTTGCTGATTTGTGGCGTTGTGGCGGATACAAGGGGGGTAGAGGGGATATAGCGGGAAAACGCTTCTCTGAATTGGTTCAGTTCATACCCTTTGGGGGTCTCTCCAAAACCGATCCTGATTGTCTTGCTGTGAATACCGTACCCCTTCAGCTTGGATGCAATTTGCCGGGGCTTGATCTGGAAACCCCTGTTGTATGTGGCCCAGGGTCTTTCGTCATCAGAACAGAGTTCCTTGATAAGGTCGGCGCTGCTGATACGGTCAACATGCTTTTGCTCGAATACCTCCCGGATGTCTGCCAGTAGTTCAATGCCGATACTTTGGGCCGCACTATCGCTGCCTGATAGCTTCAGGGCCGCTGCTGTGGCTGTAGCAAGCCAGTTGCCGCCCGCTGCCGTGGCAATGGCAAGCAACGGCTCCCAGTTATCTTGGGCGCGGTCATTCAGGGCATGGGGTAGTTCAGGACGGGCAAGCCGTACCTGTTCGCTGTTGTCCTCACTGAAGCGGGCCAGCTTTGAACATAGCTCATTGAACAGGCCTGGTTCAGCGTGGCGGATACGTTCAACCGATTCATGGGGGAGCTTCCGCCGTAACTCAAGAATGATTGATCTATCCATCAGGGTATCAGCTACATGACCGATACCAGACAGCACCTTGCACCCCCAGACGTTGAACTGCTGGGGCTTGTGGTCATCACCGACGCAACGGATTACAAAGGCGCTGTCTCTGGTATGCCCTGCATTCAGCACGCCCCGCAGCTCTTCGTTATCCTTCAGGCAAGCGTCAACCTCATCAATCAGCAATGTCGGTTTCCAGGCGTCGATTGACCGGAATAATGCAGACGGTGAAATACTTGACGCCATGATAGGACGGGGGACCATACGCCCCATCAGGAACAGAAGCATAGATTTACCGCAACGCTTTTCGGGTGCTGTTATCACTGCCAGGGGTGCAACCTGTACCACGTCAACAAACCATGTCAGGGCAACCCATAACGAAACCGCTTGCGCTGTTTCTTGGCTGCAAATGATGAAACGCCGGACCGTTGCGGTTATCTAGTCAAGTAGGGCCGCGCCGTCAACAGGTTCGGGCCATGGTTCCACCTCTTCAAATGGGGTGTCATCAGCAGCGGTCTGTTTCCTCATTGCCTTGACTTCAGCATCAAGAGTGCCAGGACGTACCCCCAGGGCCGCGGCCTCTTCCTTGCGGATACGGTCATATTCAAGGGGAGACAGACGGGCCAGACGTTCAACCGCTGCCCTTATTGGATTCAAGGGGCTTTCTGTCGTGGCTTGCAGCTGTGTTTCAGCATTCGGGCCTTGCCCTTGTATTGGTTCGGCAATAGAAACAGCTTCAGCGGGGACCGGCAAAGCTGCTGCTGCCAGTTGGTGCGCCACCTCTTCCAGACCGGCGGATTGATGCAGGTCATTAAAGTCGGTCCCGTTGGTCCCTTCTGGCATGACAGGGAAAACAACCTTGCCGCCGATCTTCAGGGCCGCTTCAGTTGCTTTGCTGCTGCCGTTGCCCTGGTCCCCTGCAATGATGATCTCACGATCTGGTAAACGTCCCCGCAGCGCTTCAGCAACAGACGGGAGCTTACCGCTACTGAAAGCAACAACCACGCTTGCGCCGGTGGCTTGCTGTACGCTGCATCCGGTGGCATATCCTTCAACGATATACAGCGGGCCGGTATTGGTTCCACGGATTACATGATACAGGGGACCGGGGACCGCGCCTGTCCCGGTCAGGAACTTCTTGTCGCTGTCTGGAAATATCAGTTGCAGGCTTTCCGGTTCGCCGGTCCCTGTTGCAGACATGGGGACCAGCAGCATATCCTTGACCTGCTTAATACCAACGGGCCGAATACCTTTGCGCTTGATGTAGTCATGATCTGCTGAAACGTCATGGCCGGACTTCCACAACCGCGCCGCCTTTGCTCTGGTGGCCTGTTCTACCTGCTGCCGTTCCAACTCTCGCGCCTTGCGGTCGGCTTCAATACGGGCCTTGATTGCTGACTGTTCCGCCGGTGAAAGTGCTGTTTCTCTCTTTGCGGTCATAGTGCCGCCTGCTGCGTTCAAACATTCACTGTTCCAGCATCCCCAGGTAAGCGTTGCCGGTTCATCTGCATGGTATAAGTACCAGCCGTTACCGTCCCGGCCTTTCTTGGCCGGTTTACAGCTACAGGTGGCGCGGGTCAGCTTGCCTTCTGTCAACTCCCCGCCGGGGTCAATCCCGTGGGCTTTGAGCTTTTGCAGAAATTCCATAATCAAGCCCCCCGCAGGTTCAACCGATCAAACAGCCATTGACAGGCACTGAAACCGATTACCCCGTGATTGTAGAAGAACATCAGAAGTGGTTTTAAAGAAGGTTTCACAATGCACCCCCTGCAATCTTGGCTATCAAGGCCAGAACTGCGAAGAGTGCTAACAGGTCCGCCGCTATATCAACGGCGTTTAGAATGTCTCTTGATGCAGTTGATTGTTTTAATGTAGAATCACTCAACAGGTTGCATTTACATACAGCTTCACCGCGCCCCGGTCCCACGCCGGGGTTTTGCATTTTCAGCATGATTATTCCCCTTTGCCTGTAACGGCCTGTCTGCTCTCAATCCATGCGTCAACATCGCTTTCCAGCCAACCACAAAGACCTTTTGAAATCATACGCCGCGCCGGGAATTGCCCCAGGCTTTCAAGTCGCCATTGTGTAGTTGCCTTCAGTCCTGTTTTTTCCAACATTGCCGCCCGCCTTAGATACTTCATACAAACCCCCTTCAGGTTTCAGACACAGGCCACAAAAAAGCCCGCTATCTGGTTTCGTGTTGCTGTTGAAACAAGATTAACGGGCTTGAAAAGTGGTTAGTACCTAGTTAAACTACGGGTGGTTTAAGTAGGGAAATGACTAAATAGTCGTCCCTGCAAAAGTCGTAGTTTATCTC
>DAIQQT010000422.1:0-2104 GCA_036786685.1 Trichlorobacter sp. | reverse complement strand
ATCAAAAAAAACGGATATATTCTGGTACTGGGAACAGCCAGAGGTGAACGGCTGGCTGCCAAACGTGCTGCAACCGTCTCTGCCCAGCGTGCCATAGTATCTCTGCTGGCTGAACTTCCAGCCGATAGTGGCAAGGCAAGCAAACAAATTGTTAAGACGCCGCCTGTCACCAAAAGCAGAGTCTCTGGAAAACTTCGTCAGGCAAAGCCAATCTTCAGTCATTATGACAGCTCCAATGAGACCTTCTACCTGTTGCTGCAAAAACAGGCCACAGCACCTTGAATCTTTAGCAGCAGATTAAACGCAGAGATATTTACGTTATGCAAATGGGGGGCATTGCCCCTCATTTGCATTTATGCAACACCCATAAAAAACCGATTGTAGTTTGCATAAATGCAAACAAGTCTTTCAACACCAGCCTTCCAACTAAATCCAATAATATAAGAATGTTACCCACCAAGTAACCATTTTCACACGTTTGCTGCAAAATTATCATAACACACAACAACCTGTATTTACTTGCTTTTTTATACTGGCACGACGTTTGCTATGTCATCATCAGCAAGCGCATTACGCCCAATCAGGATCACAGGATGCCGAACAAACCGATCTGCCCATTCTATGGAAAAAATGATGATTTTTGTGATGTCGGGTGTGGCTACATCTCACCCCACGATGTCAACATGATCATCCGCTACTGCAGCAAACGCTACTGCGAATGCGCAAAGTACCAGGAACTGGCAGACCGTTATCCCCAAGATGAGATGTTACTCATAGCTGCAGCCTGAAAGGAATCTCCCATGCTCTACCTACTTTCGAGCAAGACCGACCCTGCAACACTATTGATAGTTCTTACAGTTAGCATACTGTTTTCAGTCGTTATCTTTGCAAAGGAGAAGAGACATGACCCAAAGAGAGCTTGAATTGATGCAGCGGATCGAAGAACTGGAGCGCCATACCTGGCGTAACAGCTCAATCCTTCGGGCAGTAGCCATGGTTTCCTTTACTGCAATGGTGGGAATAATTGTTGCGGCTGGCGTTATCGGTGGTGGTCACGGCAGTCACTGGTCCGGTCCGGCCTGGAATACCATGTGGCTGTATGGCCTGTTTGCCGCCAATGCGGTTTCAATGTTCTGGACCACCCATAAGGATTAGGAGGAGATCTGTCATGCCGATGAAACTATCTCACGCTGCACTGCTGCTGGTGGTCTGTGTTGTATGTGCTGCCTTTAACATGCGTATTTTTCAAGGTCTGGATGATATGATGGGTGCAAACTACTGGGTTGTTGATACGACCCAGGGTGATCACGGTTGGTATGCCATGGGACTGCTGCCGCACCTTAAGACGGTTCCCAAAGATGTGGTCAGGGCCACCAACACCGATACTGATCCCTCAAACAACTACGTTATTTACGCCCAGAATGGCGACTTTGCCGGCAATTCAGTCTACGGCATCTGCTTTGGTATTCCACTGATCATGTACCTGATCTGGTTTGCCTTCATCATTGGTTTCCCTGACCGTGTTGACCCCTACCTGCTACCTCGCAGAATATTTACCCTTGCGGTTATTGTTGCCTGCTCCGTTATTGTTAACCTGTTTCTGATGCGTATTGCCGCAGACTTTATCCGCGACCCGATGGCCCGAATTGCCAACATCGCCGGCAATCACTCTTCCTTGCTGTTCCATAACGCCGGTATCTGGTTTGCCATCCTGTTTTCAGCATTGGGCACCCATAACCACTCCTATAACGAGGCACCTGCCCCGGACAGCCGCAACTGGCAGACCCAGGCTTCAGAAAAATTCAACTGGCTCTTTACCCTACTGGCCTTTGTCACCGTACTTGAGGTAGCTCTGGTTAAAAACAAGCTGGCCCTGCCGGATGCTGCCGTTGATTACTCGGTCTGGATCATCTGGGTGGTTATCTTCATGCGTATGTTCGGCTTCTCCCCCAAATACTGGATCAAACGGATTCCCGGCATTGCCATTATGGTTGTTGGTACATTATTGACCCTGCCTGTCTTCTACCTGCTTGAGCGGGTAACCGGTACCCTTGGCGCCGGATTCGCATCACCAATTCTTGCCAAGGCACTGGGTGCAGAGAAC
>DAIQQT010000056.1:0-10647 GCA_036786685.1 Trichlorobacter sp. | reverse complement strand
AACTGGATGACTTTCACCATATTTTGATGGACTTAAATGGACGTTGGTCGGCGGGGCTAAGATGCGGAAGTTACTTCAAATAAGTGGTTTTATAGGTTCTGTAAACTGTAAACTGGTAGCTTTCGAATCTCGTTTCCCGCTCCAAAAAGAATACAGGGAGATCTCAATTATTTAATTGAACCCCTTATCTATTACCCGGTACCGTGTCAAAACGTTGCCGGGTTTTTTCTTTTTCTCCGAGGCTTGCATGAAAACACTTCCCTCATTGACCAGATTGTTTCTGAACCGTTTTATCCCGGCTTCGTTGGTCTATATCAGCAGCATGCTGTTTCTCTTTGAGGTGGATGAACATGCCCACAAAACCTTCCTGACACAGATCGGCGTACGGTCCGATGATCAGTTTCTGGGACAATTGCATGCACATCTGCTGGGCTCGCTGGTGCCGGTCGGACTGTTGCTCTTTGTAGCCATGAGCGCCGTCTGCCTGCTTTTTGCCATCAAGCGCAAACAGCAGCTTGCCAGCGATGCCAGGCAGCAGGAACATCTGTACAAGATTCAGCTATTGCTGGACTCAACCCAGGAGGGGATCTACGGCACTGACCATCACGGTTGCTGCACCATGGCCAACAAGGCCTGTGCCCGGATGCTGGGGTTTGACACCCCGGAACAGCTGTTGGGGCAGCAGATGCACAACCTGATGCACCACACCAGGTCAGACGGCAGTCACTATCCGGCTGAGGAGTGTACGGCCCACCGGATGAGTGAAACCGGCGTAGTCAACGTGATTGAAAACGAACTGTTCTGGCGCAGGGATGGCAGCTCGTTCCCGGTCTCCTACAGTGTTCTGCCGATGCGGGATGGTCAGCAGGCGGTGGGGATGGTCTGCAGTTTCATGGACATTACGGAGAAACTGCAGATTGAGGAGCAGTTGCGACAGGCCCAGAAGATGGAAGCGGTTGGCCAGCTTTCCGGTGGTATCGCACATGACTTCAACAACATTCTACAGATTGTCTCAAACAACACCCGCCTGGCCATGGAGCGATTTAACGCCGATGATCCGGTGTATACCAGCCTGCAGGAGATGATCACGGCGGTGGAGCGAGGATCAAACCTGACCCGCAGTATGCTGGCGTTCAGCCGCAAGCAGTTTATGCGGATGAAACCACTGGAACTGAACCGAATGCTGGCTGACGCACTCATATTAGGCCGGAAACTGTTGCCCAAGACGGTACAGCTTGAGTTCATCCCTTGTCAGGAACCGCTGCATATTACGGCTGACAGCACCCTGCTGCAGCAGGTGCTGTTTAATCTGCTGACCAATGCCCGTGATGCCATGCCCAACGGCGGCACGATTACGATTGAAACCAGGCTGGTACTGATTCCTGATCCAGAGCTGTTACGGCTCCACAACTCATCCCACCGTGGACCATTTGCCCGCATGATGGTGACTGATCAGGGCTCTGGTATTCCTGAAGAAATCAGGCAGAAGATCTTTGATCCGTTCTTTACCACCAAAGAGGTGGGGCAAGGCACCGGACTGGGGCTTTCCATGGCCTTTGGCACCCTGCAGCAGCATGGTGGTTTTGTCTCCATAGCCTCATCCTCAGACGAAGGCACGACCATTGCGGTTTGCCTGCCGATTCAGGAACCAGGAGTCTGACGCCAGCCAATACCCCCTGCATGATTCCCTCATACAGCAGCCAGCTTTCCCTCAACAAAGTATACCATTGTATTTTCGACATGTTATGAATTTGCGCACGTAACTTTGCCTGGTTAGTGCATAGCAAAGCAATACTCTCCAACAGATTCCCCATCCACCTTCACCCACGCTTTAGCATAAATTAAACAAAATAATATCAGCATATTACACAGACATTTAGTGCATTTTCAGTTATTGGCACTGTCTATGCTTAGTATGAAGACAAGCAGGAACTGATGCAGCACAAGGAGGATGTCATGAAAGCAACCATCATCAAAATGATCATAGCATTAAGTGGAGCAGGTGCAGCAGCTGCCTTTGCCGCCACAACGGGGGCAGGAGCTGAAAATAACGGCTTGCTGATCTGGGGATTCATAGGATTTGGCGTCATGGTAATCATGCTGCAGGCAGTACCGGCCATGATTCTGTTTGCCTCCATGCTGAAAGGGCTGTTTGCCCATTCAGACAAAGAAGTAACCGCCAGCAAACACTGAAGGAGCCAGCCATGAGCCGTATTTTAATTGCTGAGGAGCACCCTGAATCCCGCAAGGTGATGGCAGATCTCTGCATGGAGGCAGGCTACAGTGTGACCGTCACCACCACCGCAGCCGGCGTGCTACAGGGAATCCTGAAGAAAACAGCGCAGGTGATTCTGTTGGGCAGCAGCTTTGATGAACTGGCAGCAACAGACCTGATCCCGCTCTTTAAAAAATGTTGCAGAAATCTGACCATCATCCTGGTTTCAAATGAGGTATCGCTGCCGGTGATACGCAAGATGCGCAATGAAGGAATTTTCTACCATCTGCTGCGACCGGTACTGCCGGAAGACAGAGAAGAGTTGAAGCAGGTTATCAACTGTGCCTTACACCAACCAAAGCGTTGTTACTGCTAACGAACAAGGAGAACTGCCATGAAACCGACCGCAACCATCATCAACACCGTAACTCTGCTGTTTGCAAGTCTGACAACCGCCCTGGCCTCTTCCGGCCATGGAGATGTCGTCGATACCAGCCTGACCTATAACAGCGGTATCCTGGTCCTGGCCTTTGCCGGATTTCTTGCCCTGGTAGTGGTTGTCCAGACCATCCCGGCCCTGATCAGCCTGTACGGCATGATCAAGGGGGCGGCTGAAGCAGTTAAAAACAAGGAAGCCAGTTCAACTTCATCCAACAGGTAGTTAACCATAGGGAGGATACCACCATGTCAGCACTTTTCGATACCATAGGCCATGTTAAATCTGTCTACACCCTGGTTGATTTTTACCAGTACATCAAGACCGTTGAGTACCTGATCTGCGTTGCTTTCTTTGTCGGCTTTCCGATGTTCTACAAGTATATGATGAGCGGCAAGAGCAGCACACAGGAAACGGCACATTAATCCAAAACTGATAACGCTTTGTTGCACAGGTGGCTGACTCAGAAGGCCCCCTGTGCAACATTTTCCCAGCAGTCTACCTCACAGGACAGATCAAAAGAAACCAATCCATGACCATAATTAAAACCGCTATACCCTACTATGGCTCACTTACCTATGAAGGCAAAGGATTTGAGCGGATTTTTTTCTTGCTGGAATATGACGACAGAAACGGAAATACCAGTAATGTCAACATGGGTGTCTGGGATGCCAGCGAACAGCCTCTTTTGGCAGCATGGCTGATTTCTTTGAATGTTAAGCAGCTTGTCTGCACACATATGCCTGAGCAGGAAATTAAGGAATCAATGTTACGATCAGGGATCTGCGTGGTCAGTGCAGCAGATGAATCCGCAAATCACATCCTCTCAACACTCTGCCTGATCTGATGCTGCAGCGGCAAGGACGACACTGCCAGCCCCCCCACACAGACGTTGCAGTCAAAACACGAGGAGGCTTGGCAGATACCAGCCTCCTCGTGCTGTTCCTGCTTTACTGCAGCAAGGTACTTTGGCATACTGCACAGTATTAAAATATATTCACAAATCATTTAACGGAGGGGCAGTCCATGACATTACTTGAAGAGTTGCGTCAGGTTGCTGTTGAGCAGAATCAGGATGCCGAGCTGCCTGACAGCCTGCTTTCTGAAATCCTCACCCTTACAGAATACCCCGGCGTGCTTGAGCATGAAGCTGATCTCAGAAAGCTGATCGGGCAGCTGCGCAGCTTTGACCTGTATGCCGGAGCCGGTTGTTTCAGTGAATCCTGTGGTACCAGGGAAATTACTGAAACGGTACAACAGATTCGCACCCAAGGGGAACCTGCGCCATGTTACTAACTATTCCCGGAACAGGGACCTTAGATCTGCAACATCTGGTCTTGGACTATAACGGCACCATTGCCCGCGACGGACATTTGATGTCCAATCTTGACAAGACGCTTACCGAGCTGGCCGAAACAGTCACGGTCCATGTACTTACCGCTGATACCGGCGGCACGGTCACGCAGGAGCTTGAAGGAATGCCCTGCAGACTGCATATCATCGCAAGTGGCAACGAAGCAGAACAGAAAGAGGCATACATACAGGCGTTGGGAGCTGACACGGTGGTTGCCATGGGCAATGGAGCCAATGACCGGCTGATGCTGAAGGCAGCCCGCCTTGGTATTGCCGTGCTTGAAGGAGAAGGGACTGCAGCAAGCGCCATCCTGCATGCGGACCTTGTTGTCAGAAGCATGTACGATGCCCTGGGGCTGCTGATGGTGCCCCAGCGTATTGTTGCAACATTACGCTCATAAATAGCTGCCAAAGGAGGAATATTCATGCAACGTCACCTGCTGCTCATCTGCGTAGCTGCCATAATGCTCATCATCGCCTGTGCAGTGGCACTTGCCGCCTCCCCGTCTTCTTCAAGCGTCTTTCCGGTTGATCGGGATCTGTTCAAATTTTACCCTTCTCTTATGGTGTATGAGAAAACAAAAGCCAACTTCACTGAGCCAGAAACCTGCGCAGGCTGTCACCAGCAGCAGTATGAAGAATGGCATGGCTCACTGCATAGCCTGGCCTTTGTTGATCCGGTCTATCAGGGGGAAATGAACAAGGCGGTCAAGGCAGTGGGCAAAGAGATCGGACGCCACTGTTCCAGCTGCCATACACCGGCAGCGACCGTTACCGGCGAGGTAAGCGGCCCAGGTTTCAAGGGACTGTCTCCTGTTGCCAAGGCTGGAGTTTCCTGCGATGTCTGCCACTCAGTCAGCTCTCTGAATCACTGCAGGACCCCCAGTAAAGAGCCTGAAAACGGCTCACTGGTTTTACGCCCCGGCGAGGATGGCAAGGACAGCCCGGTTCTGGTCAAGCGTGGTCCCCATAAACCAGCGGAAGGATGCGGAGGCGGCTTTCATGAATGCAAACAGACCGACTTCCATGTCAAAGCAGATCTGTGCGCCTCCTGTCATCAGGTGTACCACTATGACAAGCACTATCCTCTGGAGGCAACCTACCTTGAGTGGAAACACAGCCCTTACGCCCAGAAAGACATCCATTGCCAGGACTGTCACATGGTCGACCATGACACGTTTGTTAAAACAGCCGACAGTATGACCAAGCCCCAGCGCAAGGAGTATCGTCACTACTTTAACGGGGCTAACTATCTGCTTTATTTCCTGTCTGCCGAGGCGGCTAAAAAGTCTGGTGACAAGCAGCAGTCTGTGCGTTTGATGAAGCAGTACGAAATGGCGGTCAAGCGCCTTCAGAAGGCAGCAGAACTTGAAATAACTCCAGATTATCGTAACGGGCGACTGGCAGAGATAAAGGTACGAGTCAAGAATATCCGTGCCGGACACAATCTGCCGACATCACTGACCAATGTCCGCCAGATGTGGCTTGAAGTCCGTGCAACCGATGAGAAAGGCAAGGTAGTCATAGCAAACGGCAGTCTGAACAAAGACGGATCGCTGCCGTCAAATGTACGTAAATTCAATTCTGACGGCATGGGTAGTGACATGCACTTTGCTATAGATCCGTGGGTGGTCACAGCCTTTTCAAGTCACGAGACCATTCCGCCCAAAGGATTTAAAGACGCCTGGTTTGGCGTGCAGGTACCCGGTGGAACCAAACAGGTAACAATTGAGGTTAAGCTGCGCTATCGCCAGGCAGACCAACAGGTGGCTGAGAAGCTGCTAAAGGCAGTACCTGATGATATTAACCTGGCCCGTGATTATGGTGTCTCACAGATACCGGTCTTGCCGGTGGTGGATATGATTTCTCTTAAAAAGGTCGTTGCTGTCCGGCAGTAAAATCTGCCAGCGGCCTTCGCTGTCAAGCCTCTCCCTGTTTTCCGGGGGAGGCTTTTTCATATTCTGAATCCTGTCTGAGCCATCACCTGTTTCATACACCCCACCCTTCGTATAAAAAATCCATACACTCAAATATTATCAAATAACAACAGATACTTGCATAAATAACAGAGACAAACAACCGTCCTGAACCTACCTTGATGTATCAATGGTGTATACAGTATACACAAATCAAAACCACGTTCTGCTCATCTTCCACCCCAATAATTACCTACGCATATCAGCATGTTGAAGACTAACTTCCCGCTCGATCCAATACTGGCACGATGCGTGCTCTATTGTAAGCGTATTTTAATAATTCTTAAGGAACGCTGGGAGAGAGATCATGAAAACAGCATTAAAAATACTGGTCCCTATACTCACCGGTAGCGCAACCGCTTCATTCGCCGCAACAACCGGTTTAGAGCAGGGTGGCAATGGCATGCTGGTCTGGTTCTTCATCGGTTTTGGCGTCATGGTCGTCCTGTTCCAGGCAGCACCGGCCATCGTGATGTTTGCATCAATGATGAAAGGGTTGTTCTCCAGTAACCCGGCTGAAGCCACCTTCTCCCCCTTCAAGGGAAAAGGCGAGAAGTAGCTTTTCCCTAAAGGATAGAGGTAACCGCTATGCAAGGTGTTCTGATAGCAGATGAAAATGTTGAATCCCGTAAGGTGCTGGCAGACCTCTGCATTGAGGCCGGCTATAACGTGATGGTAACCACCTCGGCAGCCAATGTACTGCACGGCATTTTAAAAAAATCAGCCCAGGTGGTGTTGTTAAGCAGTGAATTTGATGAACTGGCAGCAGCTGAGCTGATCCCGCTGCTGAAAAAGTGCAGTCGTGACCTGACCATCATACTGGTTTCGGACGAAACGTCACTACCGGTCATCCGCAAGATGCGCAAGGAAGGGATCTTTTACCACTCCCTAAAGCCGATTGATCCGGCAGACCGTGAAGAGCTGCGCCAAGCCGTGGCCTGCGCCTTTGAGACCATGAAAAACTCATAACGCCGGACGTTTGAAAAAGCAAATACAGCAGGTCATGATCGGCACAGATAAAAGGAGGAAAGGTCATGGAGTTATTCAGTGCAATTGGACATGTCAAGTCGGTTTACACGCTGGTGGATTTTTACCAGTACATCAAGACGGTTGAATACCTGATCTGCGTCGCGTTCTTTGTCGGTTTTCCGATGTTCTACCGCTACATGATGAGTGGCAAGAACAATACCCAGGAAACAGCCCACTAGGAGCATCAGTTTCTGCACTAACTACCGGTATCTGCAGTGATAGATACCGGCCATCTTTTACAAGGAGAGGGCTATGCATGCAGTAAAACAAAAGATGATCCTGGGAATAACAGGCATCCTGATGATGCTGGTGTCCAACGTCTGCTTTGGCGCCGGTATCCCGGACAAGGTCAGCATCGGTTCAATTCAGAAGTACTACGCACCGGTCAGTTTTAACCATGCAGCACACATCAACAAACTGAAAGACTGCGGCCTCTGTCACCACCACACCACCGGTGCCCAGGTAACCGACCCTAACTGTGCCCGCTGTCACAAAAACAGTGGCGCCCAGGCCGTGGTCAGCTGCAAGGGCTGCCACGTTGCAGATCCATTTACCCCTGAAGCACTCAAACAGCAGCGCGATCAGCAACCACCTGTTTACCATCGCGACAAGCCGGGCCTCAAGGCCGCCTACCATATCAGCTGCCTGGGTTGCCACCAGAAGATGAACGGCCCCACCGGCTGTCAGGACTGCCACAAACGCAATGATGGCGGCGATGCCATCTTCAAGTCCGGCAAACATGCCCCCAAGGCGCCTGCCAAACCAAAGACAGCACACCACTGAACCGATATCCACGGGAAGGAGAACGTGAACCATGATTGAACGTCGAGATTTTCTGAAAGGATGCCTGGCCTGCGGTGTGACCGCTGCGACCGTAAGCGTTGCCAGTGGCAAGGCGATGGCTGCCGGTTCATTTGAAGGATACCCGGATGCTATGGGGGTGCTGGTTGACCTGACCCGCTGTGTTGGCTGCCGCAGTTGTGAGGCTGCCTGCAATAACGAACAGAAACTGCCTGAACCGGATCTGCCGTTTGATGACAGCTCCGTGTTTAAAGACAAGCGCCGCACCACAGAGAAGGCTTACACCGTTGTTAACGAATACAAGGTTGCCGACAAGGAGACCCTGTACCGCAAGATTCAGTGCAACCACTGCACGGAGCCGGCCTGCCTCAGCTCCTGCTTTGTCAACGCCTACACCAAGACCAAGGAAGGCGCGGTTATCTACAACGCCAAGGTCTGCGTCGGCTGCCGTAACTGTATGATCGCCTGCCCCTTCAACATACCGGCCTACAGCTACTCAAGCCCCTTAAACCCGTTGGTTAAAAAATGCATCTTCTGCTACGACACCCGCCTGAAAGACGGCAAGCCTCCCGCATGCGTCGAGATCTGTCCTCAGCAGGTGATGACTTTTGGCCGCAGGGCAGACCTGATCAAACTGGGTCACGACCGGATTCAGGCCAACCCCGGTAAATATGTGGACAAGTTATATGGTGAAAAGGCCGTTGGCGGCACCAGCTGGATGTACCTGAGCAGTGTTGATTTCGACAAGGTCGGGTTTGACGGTCATATCCAGAATGAGCCGATCATCTCCAACGTCAAAGACTTCCTGGGATTCGTACCGATGGTACTTTCCATCTGGCCGGCCCTGTTCACCGGCGTACATCTGCTGGCAACCAAGAACAAGGATGGCCACCATGACCATGAGGAGGGAGATCACCAATGAAACAGTTTCTGACACGCAATCCCGGCACGCAGATCATCAACAGTCTGCGTAAGGATAATGATAAGGGCCGTCCCTGGACCCTGATGGAAAAGATCTTCCTCGGCCTGACCCCGCAGCAGTACCTGTCTCAGGCCATGAGCAACCCGCTGAACTGGGTCTTTGCCGTAATCTTCCTGATCGGCTTCCCGGTGTTGATCGGCCGTTATATCTTTGGCCTTTCCTGGGCCGTGGGTGACCCGTACGACAACGCCTGGGGTCTGTTTCTGGCCTTTGGTCTGTTCGGCATGGTACCGCTCTCATCATCCGGTTTCCAGCTGGGCTCAGCGGTTGAGGTGTTTGGACGGCATGACTTTGAACCGATTGAACGGTTGGGAATCCTGAACGGTATTCTGGGTTACTTCTTTGCAGTCATGTTTCTGATGGTTGACCTTGGCCAACCCTGGCGTCTGCCTTACCCGATGGTTGTCTCCTGGGGCCCTGAGGCGGTGCTGTTCCTGGTGGCCTGGCACGTTGCCACCTACCTGTCGGTACAGGCTGCTGAAACCTCAACCGCCTTCTTTGAATGGATGGGCTGGCCAGCCGGCAAAACCTTTGTGAAGAAGATGGCATTGGGCCTGGCAGTGGCCGGCATCATCCTTTCAACCCTGCACCAGGGCGCTCTGGGCGCACTCTCCACCTATGCACCGGGCAAAGTGCATCCGCTCTGGTATTCATCCTCTTTCCAGTGGCTCTACTTCTTTGTATCGTCCCTGCCCGGCGGCCTCTGCATGGTAATCGTAGTCAGTACCATCGCCGTCAAGACCATGCAATGGCGCTGCGATGACACCTTCAAGAACAGCCTGAGCAAACTGCAGATCGCCCTGGCAAAAGGCGCCTCCATGGGCCTGATAACCTACCTGACCATCCGTCTGATCGGTATTGCCCATGACAACAAGTGGGCCTACCTGGGAACCGGCTGGGGTGCCTGGTGGATGTTTGAAATCGGATTTGGCGTAATTCTCTCCCTGATTCTGTTAACCGCAGGCATCAGAAACAACAGTGTCGCGCTGGTACGGCTGGGCGCCTGGACAACCATTATCGGTGTTGTGCTGAACCGCCTGAATGTCTACATGTTTACTTTCAACTGGCAGCAGGGCCATGTCCATATCCCGCCAATCCGCGAAATCATCATCACCGTCACGGTCTACTCGGTCTACATCGTCACCTACCGTGCAATTCTGTACCGCTGGCCGATCCTGTTCAAATGGAAGACCCGCTACAGCGACTATGCCGTACTTGAACCACAGCCGGTCGCCATTGCAGAGGCTGAAGCGGCAAGCAGCAAGTAATATAACCGACTATCCTTCCGCCTGACACACCACAGGCGGAAGGATTCAGGAGATCGTTATGAAACGCGCCCTAACACTTGCACTGGCAGGACTGGTCGGCCTGATCGCCTCCCAGGCCGGTGCGATAGAGTTGAAAGATATCAGTTACGACACCAAAGAGGCTGGCAAGGTGGTCTTCAGCCATGCCAAGCACCTTGCAAAGAAATCCGCCCGTGGCCATGCAGCCTTTAGCTGTGCCACCTGTCACACCGGCAATAAGAGCAAGAAGCATTACACCATGGCTGATATGTACAAGGGGCAATCCTGCGGTGCCTGCCACAATGGCAGGCAGGCCTTTGACGCCCATGAGTGCAGCAAATGCCATCAGGTGAAAGAGATTGTCTATCAGGTGAAAGAAACCGGCCCGACCCATTTCAGCCACAGCAAGCACCTGGCCCAGGTCAAGGATTGTGCTACCTGCCACACCAACCCGTACAAGACCGGCAAAAACCCCACGGTCAGCCAGACTGCAAAGGAAAAAGGCAAGTCCTGCGGCTTCTGTCACACCGGCAACAAGCACTTCGGTGTTGAAAACTACACCAAGTGTC
>DAIQQT010000055.1:0-10848 GCA_036786685.1 Trichlorobacter sp. | reverse complement strand
AATATCAAAAATAACCTTTGCACCGTTTTTGCTGGCTAACTTGATAGCCACCTCAGCTGAATCAGGTTCAGGTGAGTAATATATATCTACATCTTCAACCTGCAATCCTGCTGCATAAGCAGCCCTATGACTGAAAATACGTCCTAATCTGCTGGATGCTTGCGGATATAGCTGATAATTAACCCCGTATCTGTTGTAATTATCGTGGTCAAAATAGGCATAATCAGGGCCTACCCACGTCACTTTAAAACCCTCATCCCGAAAGGATTGGGCAAACTTGTTGTTTACCCGCACATCATCCAAGGGATGGGCTGTGGTTAGTATGCAGATATGAACAGTGTGCGACATAAAGATCAAATCCCTTCCAGCTTAAGCGTTTACTTCGTCAATAACATAACTTAGCAAGCAACCTGGAATCGCTTCAACCAACTGCCAAAGGAGATAATTCGCCAGATAAAGAAGTTGAAGGGACGCTCGCCATTTACCATCTGCTTAAAAATAACCATCACTTCAGGCTTTATGATGCCGTTTGACTGCTCAATCACATGTCTTGTCAGATGTTCAAACTGGGCCGTTCCTGTTTCTCTTAGCCAAACCTCTTCCGGCGTAACAAAGCCGAGTTTGTCCATACGGGTACGGATTACTTCAGGCAATATATCACGCATCCCCTCCCGCATTACCCTTTTGGTGATCCCTCCTGAAAGTTTGTACTGATCAGGAAGCCCAAGAACAAATTCCACTAGACGATAATCAAGAAATGGCACTCTGGACTCAATGGAGTGAGCCATAGAGTCCCGGTCTTCCCAGTGCAGTAACATTGGCAAATTTGTGGAAGTCAACTGATCGCACGATGTCGAATTTATATCATTACCAGTAGCAAGTTCTGCATAACCATCTATCAGTTTCGCTCCAAGCCGTTCATGATCCAACCAGCTGATGGAATCTGCAGGTGTACGGACCAGTGCAGCAGCCTTAAGTCTCAAGAAAGGCAGCAAATTTGCAATAAGTCGCTGTGCCAGGTAACTGTATGAGTAACCATGAAGCTGATGAATTGCTTCGAATTCCTTCAATAGCTCTAGCCAATTGCCACGCCTGAAAAGGCCTCCCAGTAGTGGCCCAAAGAAACTATGATAGCCGGCCAGCTGTTCGTCAGCCCCCTGGCCATCCAGCATTACCTTTACGTTATTCTCTGAGGCAAGCTTAAATACCGACCATTGGGCATAAATACTGGTAGAGCCGAATGGCTCATCCTGATGCCAGGTAATTTCATCCAGCAAAGGAAACAAGCCATCCATTTCAGGGTAGGTGTAATGGGCCTCAACCCCGGTATACTCAACAACGCTTTCAATAAAATCCCGCTCATCAAAACGTTTTACGCTAGCGCATGCAGAAAAGGTTTTCTGGTTCTCACTGGCATTTTGCTGCCTAAGGTGCTGATTTGCCAGACAGACGATTGATGATGAATCCAGACCACCAGAAAGACAGGAGCCCACCGGCACATCGGCACGCAAACGTAACTGCACTGATTCGTCAAGTAAACCATGAAACTGTTTTGAGGCTTCAAGCAAACTGCCTGAAAATACCTGGCCATCCAGATTATACCATTTTCTGACACCGCTAAGTCTTGCTCCAGCCTGTTTCGTCATACGTTGGCGAGCTACCGCATCTGTTTCTAACAGTACACAGTGGCCTCCCTGTAGCTGGAAGACTCCGGCAAACATGGTTTCGTCAGTATGGTCAAGCAGATTCCAGACCAAAAAGTCATAGGCCCGCTGCCCGTTTACCTTTGGTTTCCAGGTGGGCAGTACGGTAAATGCCTTTATTTCAGAGGCAAAAGCAAGAAATCCTTCAGAAGACACCCAGTAATACAAGGGCTTAACCCCAAAACGATCCCGCGCTAGAAACAGGGTCTGTTTTAGACTGTCATACAGAGCAAAGGCCCACATTCCGTTAAAACGGGATAAACAGGCTTCTCCCCAGTAGTCATAAGCGGCAAGAATTACCTCGGTGTCTGAATGGGAACGGAATCTGTAACCTGCCTTTTCCAGTTCAGTCCTCAGCTCCAGATGGTTATATATCTCCCCATTGTAGACAATCCAGTAGCGGTCTGCATAACACATTGGCTGGTGTCCCAGAGGTGAAAGATCCACAATCGAAAGTCGCCGATGACCAAGTGCAAGAAAACAATCCGGTTGATCTGCTGCCCCGATTTCAAGCTCAGGGCTGTAGGGGAAATCAAGACGGTATGACGATGCATCAGTATCTTTTCCACCAAAAGGAACAGCCGTATCCTCAGATATCAGGACAAATCCTTCATCATCAGGCCCTCTATGCCGCAGAGTATTGTTCATGGCCGAACAATAGGGTGGCAATATTGGAGAAGCAGAAATTATACCGGCAATACCACACATTCAGTTTGTCTCCATAGCAGTAGAAAGTGCTGCTTCAACTGACTGATAAAGTGTTTCTCTGATGTTTTCGAATCTGCCCACTCAATTCGACGAAGAACCGTTTTTAGGTTTCTGTGCAAACTGATCAAAAACAAAACGGCCTAACGCCAAAAGTTCTGTCTTACGAATGAGCCCTGTTAGAAATATTGTAAAGCCAACTACGAGCAGTCCTGCGAAAGCCAAACCGTAACGGGCCAGTCCTCCAAGATTAAGCAATGTTATGGTAATCACAACGAGGCTGGTTATGACTGCAGCCAATCCGATACGATGCCACTCATGAGGTATATGGTACAATTTTTGGCTGCATTGCATATACATGGTAAACACGAACAGATATCCTAAAAAGGTGGCTAGCGCTGCTCCTTTTATTCCTAATATCGGTATGAGCCACCAGTTCAAAATTGTGTTGACAACCGCCCCACCAAGATTAATCCAAAGGAATAGATGGGTTTTTTTTGCAATAGCTATCCCTGGTGCAAAGATGTACATCTGAGACAGCAAAATTGCAGGCACAAGGAAAATAATTACCTGCTCTGCTTGGTAATATTCTGGTGTTGTAATTAGATACAGAATGTTATGAGCGAAAACTGTTAGAAAAGCCGAAACCCAAAGGGCAAAAGCCATAAATAGCCTAAAAATGCGGGCTAAATGGCAGGGCGTTTCTGTCTTGTGGTGATGAGCGTAGACAAGCGGAGTGAGTGCTCCCTGAAAGCCAAGCATAGCGAGTCCAATGATCCCTGCCACACGGAACCCAACTCCGTAATGGCCGACTAAATTCACTGATAGGAAGTGCGTGATCATCAAACGATCAACATACGCGCTAATAAAAACTGCAACCCCCGAAGGTACTAGGGGGGCTGAAAATGCAAGCATCTTTCTGAGTAGCCTAAAGTCAAAGCAGTAGCAAAAACTGTGTTTAAGGTGCCATAGCCCATAGATAACACCAAGTGAGGTGCCAGCTGCCATTCCCCAAATTAAGCCATTCAATTTCCAGTGCAGGCCATACGTAAACCATACGGCTATTCCTGCAGTCGCAAAAGCGGCCATCATACTGACTGCGGCATAGTGTTTACTGCGTAATTCCCAGCGCAACTGATTTTGAATCAGATAGAAAATGCCGTTAAGCCAGATATAGAGAATTCCAATCCTAAAAGCTGAAAGCATGCCAGTGTTACCCATTACTCTACTGGCGAGAGGCTCAGAAAAAAGAAGGGCTATACCGCCAAAAAGAGAATAAGTAAAAATTGTAAACCAAAATGCTGATGAAGCATATACGACTTTTTTAATGGCATCTTGCTCTTCTGCGTAATGTCTGGCAACTCCTTGTGAAACCTCTAATGCAATAGTTAGATTAACTAAGTTAGCAAACGCCATCAGAAGGTCAAGAGAACCATATTCGGCGGGATTAAGGACGCGAGTATAAAGTGGGATTAGCAGAAGTGAAAGTCCACGGGAGACAATTGAAGGAATAGTATAGATGATGCTGTCTTTAAAAAAGATATGTAGCATGTCTCAACATTCTTTTGCTGCCCTAGCAAAATCTATAAATGCATTTTCCAACCGAGGTTTGTCTGATAACTGTAGCGCTGGTACACCGCCATACATCAAAAGCTGCTTAACTAATTGTTGTGTCCTGGCGCGTGGTAAACCGCAGCCGTCAACATATTGGACTGCATTAGGGTCACTCCACCAGTGAGAGGGCACATCGTCTTGCAGCAATCTAAGATATCTTTCAGCAACTGCTCGCGCACACCAACGTGTGGTAACAAACTCTTGGGCCCGTTTGCCTAAAGTTTGGCGAAAATCTATGTCTGTAATTAATCGCAAGACTGCTGCCTCTAACTCGTCTGGATCGACATACAAGCTAGGAGGGATGCTTTCTTTTTTAATAAAATCTTCTGTCAGAACGGAAAAATAGCCTCCTACTATTGCAGGCTTTCCAAAAAAAGCAGCTTCAGTTGCAAATCCTGCTAGTGGTGTATCTGAATAAACTTGATCTATTACAAAATCACATGAAGCCAGCTCCTCCAAGACACAGCTATTTGGCATTCCTTTGATCATTATTAGCTCAACTAGATAACCTCTAGTTTTTAGGTTCTCAATTAAATCAACAATAAATTTAGTGCCTTTGGCCGAAGGATTCGATGGGCTATGTAAGATACGAATCAGGTGGTTTTTTCTTTCTTTTTCATTGTGGGTCGCTTGAAAGTCCCTCGGAAAGCCTATGCAGAACCAATCTATGTAAGGCCGTTCATGAAAATGAGCTGTCGAAGGAGAGTTTACTAAATAATCTGCGTAGCGCTCATGAGCTTTCATTCTTTTTTTGTGGGCTAGAGTTGTGCCGTAAATCATTTTTCCGCTGGGTAACGGCGCGTCTATAGTTCCTGGAAAAATACTGCCATCAATATATGGTGGTCTTGCGTCACTTCCTAAGTATATAAAAACAATTTTCTTTTTTAGTTTTTTAAGCAGCCAAAGTTCAAACTCGGAATTTGTCATCGTTTGGCCAAACAAAAATAAAAAAACGTTAAACTCTCGTAATGACTTTAATAGAATTAACCAACCCCAAAGATAATGCACTATATAAAAAAAAACTTTAAGCAATAGGTTTTTGGGGGATTGGCGGATTCGCAAGGCCCCTAGCTGCTGCCAGCACCGTATAAACCAATCATTCGGGTCTTTCTCATACTTAAAAGGGTGCCGGCAGCTCAACTGGGTTTTTGCTTCTACACCTAACTCCTGCATTCCATCAACAATCCCTTTTGCAACACCGGAAATCTCAACGGGTCCAACAAATATTCTGAAATTGTATGATTTTTTACAGGTCAATTCGTTATACCACCCTGCAAGGCGTGCCGAAGGCTTTGTTGCCAGACGGTATGTCTTTTAGCACCAAGCTATTGGCGCCTATTACGACATGATCACCAATAGTAACCCCCTTGGCAATTACTGTATTGGGACCAATATAACAATTGGAGCCAATACGAGTAGGGGCCTTAGTGATGGGGGCAAGTCCTCCTGTTAGTGAGCGATCTACAGTGTCATGGGTATAAATTTGCACGCCGGCACTAATGGAACAATGAGAGCCAATTTCTAGGCCTCCTCCGGAGCCATCAAGCACAGTGAAAGGACCAATCCATGTATGCTCTCCTACTTTAACCTCACCAAGAACCACGCTGCTGTCGTAAATAGAGGTCCCTTCCCCAAAGCCTAATTCTTTTGCTTTTTCCCATCGGTCAACAACGTAATCACCTAGTGGAAGGGTTCGGTTAAACCTTTGATGCACAGCACGACGGCGCGTCAACCAAAATTTTCTAAGTTCATCAAACATCTCTCGCATAGGTTACCCCATGTTATGGTGATAATATTGAAGCTAATGACGCTGCCACGCGCTTAACATCATCTGTTGTCATCCGTTCATACAATGGCAGGGCAAGGCCCTGACGATAGAGCGTGCCCCCTATTGGACAGTCTTGCAGTGGCTGGCCATAAATACCTATAGTCGAGAGACTTTGCGCGCCTAAATTGGACTCTATGCCTTTAAGTTTCAGTTGTTCAATGACCTCAGTCCTTCTATTGGCTGAAACATTTAACAAAATCATGAAGGTTTGCCAGCTATGTTCTTCTTGCCATTTAGGGAGGAATAGGTAGCCACTTTGTGACAAAGGAGTTAGCTCTTGTAGATACTCTTTAGCTAGTTGGCGACGGACTTGAATCCAGTCATCTAGTTGAGGCAGTTGCTGACGTCCAAGTGCCGCCTGAAAATTAGTTAATCGGTAATTTGTTGCCGGTTCTCGAAAATGCACTCCAATCAAATTACGCTCTATTCCGTGATTACGCAAACGACGCATACGTGCTGCTAACTCAGTATTTTTGCAAGCTATCGCCCCGCCTTCGCCAGTGGTTAGAGTTTTGCGCGGGTGAAACGAAAAACAGCCTGCATCCCCGAATGTACCAGCTTTTTGGCCCTTTAGTTTAGCGCCCAATGCACAGGCAGCATCTTCGATTACTGCTAGCCCATACGCTTTGGAAATATTAAGAATAGCTTCCATGTTGGCCATGCAACCGAACTCATGCACAGGTATTATCGCACGTAAGCGCTCTGGGCCTTCCCAGGTCTGAACCAAGCGCTCCAATTGCGCAGTGTCTATGGTATAGTCACTTGAAAGAACATCTACAATCAGTGGGCGAGCCCCAGTAATTGCGACAACATTAGCCGTCGCTGGAAATGTAAAATCTGGCACAATTACCGCATCGCCAGGTCCTATGTCCAAAGCCAACAAAGCTACATGAAGGGCTGCTGTGCCTGAAGAGACGAGCACTACATCCAGACAGCCAAGATAGGCAGCTAGATCTTGCTCAAAGGCATCACATTCGCTGCCATGCACTAACTGGCCAGAACGTAAAACCTGTGCCACAGCATCAATAGCACTCTCACTAATGTTGGGAAGAGATAGTTTAAGCATGATTCTAGCTTTTGAAGAGATTCGAAAGCTCTGGCAGGTTGGCTTCATTTGCCGCTATCCATGTGGCGGTGCGTCGCAAGCCTTCGTCTAAATCAACTTTTGCCTCGAACCCGATTAATTCTTTTGCCTTACCTACTTTAGGTATACGTAGCTCAATGTCGGCAGAAAGTGCATCCCGAAATAGAATTTTGGAATGACTGCCTACTATTCGACAAACAGCTTGAGCTAGGCCATATATAGTGGTGACAGCACGTGAGTTGCCAATATTAAAGGACTCACCTATGGCCTTGGGATGCTCTAGGGCGCATAAAACGCCGTCAACCATATCGTCAACATAGCACCATGCACGAATCTGACTGCCGTCACCAAAAATCAACAAGTCTTCGTTTTTAAGCGCTTTACGTAGAAAGATGGATAAGGCGCCTTCTCCTGTTTGACCTGGGCCGTAGACATTGAAAGGGCGTACTGTTACAGTAGGTAGATTATATTGTTTATAGTATGCATGGGCTAGATGTTCGCCAGCTAGTTTACTTACGGCGTAAGTCCAGCGAGCCTCGCCTACAGCACCAGTAACAGTTTGTTGTTCTTCATCGACTTTAAAGGCGTGGGTTCCGAATACTTCAGAAGTTGAGAAATCTACAAAACGTGAAATTGAACCTAGTTCCAGAGCTGACTGCATTGCATTAGCTGTACCTAGCATGTTGACGCGCATGGTTGTTACAGGGTTGCGTACTGTCGATTCGATACCTGCAATAGCTGCTGCATGTACAACCAGTTGTGCATCTTTCATGGCAGACTTGAGGGGTTGGAAATCCAACACATCACCATGTACTTGCAGTACATTCGGATGGTTAGCGTAAGGTGTGTCTTTGAGGGTATTGCGAGTGTAGTTGTCATAAACAACTATCTCATTGTGATCAGCGAGGCGGGAAATTAACATGCTGGCTATAAAACCTGCTCCACCGGTAATGAAAATCTTTTTTCCTGTTATCATGTGATCTCTCTTGTTATATTTAGTGGTTGCTGCTTGTATATAAATTAAGGGTTATGACTCTAGAACAGCCGATTTTGTCTGACGATTTTAAGCATCATCTTGTACAGATCCTGATCTCTGAAATTGAATCTAAACTCGCACGCCTTCAGGTGCAAGTAAAAGGTTACTGGGGTCAGAAGACGATCGGCAGACTGACAAAGACCATGTACCGAGGAATTGAAAAGATTGCCTGGCAGCTTGATCTCCATGCAGCGGTTACAACCTAGTACGTATGAAAAACCTGGGTTTGGTGTCATCTGAGAGCAAAAAACCGGCCTTGGGGCGCCTTAAACAGGTGCAAACAAAGTTGAAAAAGAGCAGGACAATCAAAAACAGCGATATCTGAACAGCAAAACGAACTCAAAAATCAACAGGCTGGTTGAAATGGCCTCAAGTCGAGTCGATTTTCAACAGCCTGTTAGGAGGTCCTTTTATAAATTGTGGTGTCATTAATAACGATCTTGGCGATAATAGCTTTGGAGGCTTGTCCAGAACCATAAAAATCTTTACTAAAATCAGGCGATACCGAACTCATTTTGAGAAGTGCTGATAATATAGAGTATTTATCTGCACCAGCTAAAATATTGTAGCCACCTTCTACTAGCTCAACCCACTCAGTCTCTTCACGCAAAGTAACACACGGCTTGCCAAAAAAGAAGGCTTCCTTTTGTAGCCCTCCGCTATCTGTAAGAACTATCTTTGTATGTTCAAGCAACTGAATCATGTCAAAGTAGCCGACAGGGTCGATTACGTGAATTGTGGGTCGTGGATTGTGGATCGTAATGCCATAATCTGTTAGTTCTTTCCGGGTACGTGGGTGCAGAGGCAGCACTACAGGAAGTTCTGTGGAAATTTCAATGAGTGCATCAAATATATTGCGCAGGCGTTCTGGATCGTCAGTATTTTCGGCACGATGAACTGTACAAAGGGCAAACTGTTTTTGCGTGAGGCCAAGTTTCTCAAGGATACTGCTTTTTTGAGAGGCAAACTTGCGATAATAAAGTGCGGCATCCTGCATGACATCGCCGGATTTGAAAACCAGTGGATAGTGGATTGTGGATGGTGAATAGTTGGCTGTGGATAGTGAATCGTGAATTGTGAAACCTTCGTTTTGAAGGTTTTTAACAGCGGTGTCAGTTGGGCAGAAAAGCTGATCACTGATCCGGTCGGTCAGGATCCGGTTGATCTCTTCCGGCATTTGGATATTGAAGCTGCGCAGCCCTGCCTCGACATGGGCAACCCTGATATGCAGTTTTTTTGCAGCCAGAGCCCCGGCAAGGGTTGAGTTGGTATCGCCATAGACAAGTACCCAGTCAGGTTTTTCCTTAATCAGTACCTCTTCAATCTTTTCCAGCATCCGGCCGGTCATGGCCCCATGGCCAAGTGAATTGATCTCCAGATGGTAGTCAGGACGTGGAATCTGCATCTCATCGAAAAAGATGTCAGACATGTTTTCGTCAAAGTGCTGGCCGGTATGTATGATTACTTCGTAAATCGTAGGATTCTGATCCTGAGCTACGGCGTTGTACTCGGCGATGGCACGGCTTACTGCAGCAGCTTTGATAAACTGGGGCCTCGCTCCAACTACAGTGACAATTTTCACAGTACGGCTTCCTTTACTGCTGAAATAATAGCACCAAGCTCTTCCTCTGTCAGATAAGGGTGCATTGGCAGGCTCATTACCTTCCTGGCGGCTGCCTCTGCAACAGGGAAGCTGCCTTCGGACTTATTCAGGTGGGCAAAAACAGGTTGCATATGTAAGGGAACCGGATAATGCACAGCAGTTGGTACTCCCTTTTCGTGAAGTAACTTCTGAACGAAGTCCCTGCTCTCAACCTGGATGGTATACTGTGCATGGACACTGGTGTTTCCGGCCTGTATTTGTGGTGTTGTCACAGCGCCCTGCAACAGTTCTGTGTAGCGGTCGCCAACTTTCTCCCGCAAAGAGACTTCATCTTCAAAAACATCCATTTTAGCCAGCAGTATTGCCGCCTGCAGGGTATCAAGACGTCCGTTGATCCCCAATGCCGGATGGTGGTAACGTCGGTCTTGTCCGTGGGCCATGATCTGGCGCATTTTTGTAGCAAGCGAGTCATCACTGGTAAAGCAGGCACCACCATCACCGTAGCATCCAAGGGGCTTGGAGGGGAAGAAACTGGTACAGCCTATGGTTGAAAGGTTGCACGACTTGCGCCCCTTATAGGTCGCACCAAAGCTCTGGCAGGCGTCCTCGATCACCGGCAGGTTGTGGATGGCTGCAATTTTGTTTATTGCATCAAAATCTGCACATTGGCCATACAGGCTGACCGGCATGATTGCTTTGGTTTTTGGGGTTATAGCCGCTTCGATCAGGTGTGGGTTAATATTATAGGTAGCCGCATCAATATCTACAAAGACCGGTATGGCTCCCAGTAGTGCGATCATCTCGCCGGTGGCAATAAAAGTAAACGGACTGGTGATGACTTCATCGCCAAGGCCGATTCCCAGCGCCATCATGGCCACCAACAGCGCATCAGTGCCGCTGGATAGAGCGATGCACTGTTTTGCACCACTGTACGCAGCAAGCCGTTCTTCCAGCTCTTTTACCTCCGGCCCCATGATGTATTGGCCATGTTTCAGCACTGCCTGCATGCGGCGATCAAGCTCCGGTTTAATCCTTGCCTGCTGTTTTGCAAGGTCTATGAATGGAATTGATTTCATTGATTAGGCCTTTATGATGTTTGCTTCTGGCTTTGTAAAAACACCACGTGTGTCAATGATTACTTTTGCATGAGTTTTGAGCATATCGTAGTCAAAACGGTCGTGGTTGGTGGCTATGATTACACAGTCGTACCCCTGTAGAGATTCAACGGTGATATCAACACTACTTAAATTGAAATGGTGCTCTCTCATTTTTGGG